>CAUUEM010000011.1:0-18379 GCA_963544045.1 uncultured Gemella sp.
GGGTTATACCCACAGAGAAAACCACCCCTTTTCAGGGGTGGTCATTATTTTTAAAAACTTTTTACATAAAATATAAACATTAAAATATGTGTTTATTTGTAAATTATTGTTTGATATAACAAAATATAAGAAAAATACAATAATAAAATTCTTGAAAAAACGGCTTAAATATTGTAATATAGTAGGGTGTATAATGTTTTTAAGAGTGTATAGAATAATATTAAAATCTATACAATTAAGAATATTTATAATGTAAAAAAGAAAGTTTTTTTAAAACTAAAACAAATTAAATAAAAGAAAGAGAGATTTATTATGGGTCGTAAATGGAATAACATTAAGGAAAAAAAAGCCGCTAAGGACGCTAACACTAGTAAGATATACGCTAAATTTGGTCGTGAAATCTATCAAGCTGCGAAAAGTGGTGAACCAGATCCTGAAAGTAATAGAAATCTAAAAGTCGTTCTTGAAAGAGCAAAAACATATCGTGTACCAAAAAATATTATAGATAGAGCTATTGAAAAAGCAAAAGGTGGTAGTGAAGAAAACTACGACGAATTACGCTATGAAGGTTTTGGAGTAAGTGGAACAATGGTAATTATTGATACTCTAACTAATAACGTTAATCGTACAGCTGCAGAAGTACGTACAGCATTAGGTAAAAATGGAGGTAACTTAGGTGTTACTGGTTCTGTTAACTATATGTTTGATAATACTGCAGTTATCGGTGTTGAAGGAAAAAGTGCAGATGAGTTATTAGAAATCCTTATGGAGGCTGATATTGATGCTCGTGATATCGTTGAAGAAGAAGAATTAGCAATCGTATATGGTGAACCAGAACACTTCCACGAAATTCAAGAGGCATTAAAAGATGCTGGTATTGAAGAATTTGAAGTCGCTGAAATTTCAATGATACCTCAAAATGAAGTGACTCTAAGCGAAGAAGATAAGGTTAAATTTGAAAGAATGTTAGAAATGCTTGATGATTGTGAAGATGTTCAACAAGTATATCATAACGTAAACTTAGAAGACTAGGTAGAACTAATGGTAAAAAAAATAAAAAAGAATAATTCATATAGCTATAACGAAAGAAATATAGCTCCAAAATCAACAGCAAATGTACCTGAAGAAACTAATCAAGAAGTACCTGATTTAACAGGAGAAGATGCATCATCTGTAAAGAGAATAATTGCTTATGTAATAGATTTAGCTATTTATTTACCAATAGCACTTTTATTCCAATATACAAGTCGTAACCTTCGAAATATAGGTGGACCTGAGAATGAAAGAAATGCTTTGTATATGATGATTTCAATAATAATTTTTGCGATATTATTATATGGATACTTACCAAGTAATTGGAAAGGACAAACTATAGGAAAAAAAATCTGTAAAATAAGAATAGTTCCTACTGATGGTAAGAAAATAGATTTTTCTAAATATTTAATTAGAGAATTTTTAGCAAAAGTAGTTTTATTCTGGTTTACTATACCGTTAGTATCGTTCTATTTCTTGTATCAAAAATATGTAGCAAGAGAAGTAAATCCTATATTGTTACATGATAATTTACTTAATACAAGAATAGTAAAAGCACAAGAAAAATAAATTTTTTATAGTTGTCTAAGTCCAATTAAGATTTAGATGACTATAATTTTATCTGAGAAAAGAGGTGTAAGTATGTTAAAAATAGATAGACATAGTTATATTTTAAATGAATTAAAGAAAAAACATTTAGTTAGGGTAAATCGTTTAGCTACTGATATGAAAGTAACTGAAATGACTATTAGACGTGATTTAAAAGAATTAGAAGATTATGGTCATTTAACTAGAATTCATGGTGGAGCGAAATTAAAACCGAAAAACTTTTATCAAGAAGATAATTTTAATAAAAAAATATCTGTCAATGTTGATGAGAAAAAAGAAATAGCTCGTAAAGTAGCTGGATTAATTAAGAATAATGAAACTATTTTTATTGGAGCAGGAAGTACTACAAGTTATTTAGCAGAATTTTTACAAGATAGAAATATAAATATTGTAACTAATTCTATGACGGTATTTGAACAGTTTAAAGATAATCCTTCATGCGACCTTATCTTCATTGGAGGAAGATACAGACCTAAGACAAAAGGTTTTGTAGGATATTTTACACAAGATGCTCTTAGTAAAATAAGTGTAAATAAGGCTTTTGTAGGGGTTAATGGTATTGATTTAGAAAAAGTAACGATATCTGATGAAGAAGAGGGGCGTTGTAACGATACTATATTAAATAACGCTACAGAAAGATATGTCCTTGCGGATCATAGTAAGTTTTCAACTCATGCTTTTTATTCATTTTATAGATTAAAAGATTTAACAGCGATTATTAGCGATGATAAACTTGATGAAAACATAAAAGAACAATATAAAAAAGAAGTAAATATAATATAAAAAAACAAACTAGCTTTTGAGTTAATATCAACTCAGAGTTAGTTTATTTTTATTATAGAAAATAAAGTGTAGTAAAAATTATTTTTTTCTTAAAAAAATATCTAATTTTAGAGGGTTATTATCTATATTATCAAAATAAGAAAAAACATAAAAATGTTATAAAAAAATATAATTTTTTATACTCTATTTTTTTGATAACATTCCTTTTCTTTAATTTTTAAATTTCTCATAAACTATAAACTTTATAAAGTTACATCACTATTATCAAATACTCATATTTTAAATTTTTCATACTACTTTATTAGTTAGTTGTGGGGTAAATATACTATTAGATATACCTATTTAATAGCTTATTGTAGAATTACGGAGAGAAGGTCAAGCCTATATTTCATAATTTTACGCACAATTCAGTTGGAAGTAGTTTCTTCTTCTTCTGCTTTAGTTCATTATTGTTTACACTAAACTTTTATGATACAATTTAAATAGATAGATAAGTATATATTTAATAAATTAATTTGTAGTTGCAATTACATATTTAGGTTTTATTTCATAAAAGAGGTAATTTATTATGAATAAAAAAATAAAAAGTGGATATTATAATCTACGTGACAATAAAGGTATAGTTAATACATACGAATTATTAGGTAATAGAGATGGTTACGAAACTTATAATTATTGGTGCGGTGCCCAATTTTATGTAAAAACTTCTTATGTAGCTGAAAATCTAGCTAGAGATTTTGAAGATAAAGCTTATGTAGATGTTGGATTTATGATAGAATTAGCTACTTTAAATTATGATTATATGGCTACAAGTATGAAGATGCTTTAACGATTACGGTAGTGTTAAATTAACATTATACGCTTATGGAGCATACTTCAATACTGAACCAATCAAATAAAATAATTTTTTTGTATAACAATGGAATTTTTTAAATACATATATCATAATCCAATATGTCTATTACCTATAATATTAATAATGATAATAACTATTAAGAAAAAAAAGTAAGACGACTAATTAGTCGTCTTTTATTTTTTTAGAAAATATTTTATTTTTCTATTTCGTCAAATTTAACATTATTCTTAGTAAGCTCAATAGTTTCACTATACTTATTATTAATCTAGATACTGTTTATTAAATAAGTTTAAACCTTTTTCTCTCGAGAGGTATTATTTTATAAATTATACTTTAACTAGGCAATAATATAATTGCATAATTGAAAAAAAAATCGTATAATAATTAATAAAAAAATATTTAAGTTGAGGAATAAATATAACTATGAAAAATCAAACAAAGAGTACAATATATACAATAAGAAAATTAACTGTAGGTACTGCTTCTGTAGCCATAGCATCGGCGATATTTTTAGGAGGTAGTGCATTAGCATCTGATGAAAATAATAATACTAACAATACAGTGAATGCAGAAAATAAACAACTTAATATTGAAGAAAGAGATAAGGCTGTAGACAATACAGAAAGTAGTGCTACAAATGTAATAAGTAATAGTAGTAATGTTTCTTCTGATATACAAAATTCTACTAAACCTAAGGTAAGAAATAAAAGAGAATTGACAGAAGCTGCTACGTCAGAAAATGCCAATACTGCAAATGAAGTAATTCACAATACAGCTACTAAAACAAATAACAATTTAATTCAAGGTAAAGAATTTAATGGTGAATATGGTTTTTATCTTACGGCTAAGGATAAAAGTGGAAAAGAATATTCATCTACATATGGGGGCTATTCTTTCCTTAATTTGGATAATTTAGATTCTGATTCAATTAAAGGTCACTTTGTTCTTAAAAATGGAGATAAAGATATCAACTCAAATCTGATTTTAACACTTCCTAATTATTTGCAAAATGGTAATTCTAGCTTAGTATATGATAATAAAGAAGAAGTAGTTATTAATAGTAAATTAGGTGAAGATTATTCTAAACAATTAAAATATGGTAACAAAAATGGACAATATTTAAAAAAGGATAAATATGTTGAGACTTATGGAACAGAAGCGTTCGGAGAACAATTAAGAGCTATTCGTTTAGATGGTGGGAAAATAAAAGCTAATGATGAGATAAGTTTTGATTTTAAATTAAAATTAACAAAAGCAATAGATGAAGTACAACGTGAACTTGGAACATTTTCTATCTATAATTTTATCAACGGACATAATGGTTATGAAACTGATAATCTGAATATTGCTATGATTCATAAAGAGGATATCAATTCTGGTGAACGTGTTAGTAAATTAGTTTATCCAGTATATCGTAAAGAACACGATGTTGATGGTGGAGCAAATTGGACATATGTAAAAGAATTACAAGAATTCATGCCTGAAGCTAATGAAATATTTAGATTTGGTGATAAAAATAATAATACAATCCCTGAAAAATCAGTTGATGCTGAAGAAAATGCTGCAGGGTTCTATACAGTTAAGACAAACGATCCTGACCTAGCACCATATCCAAATTTAAGTCAGTATTATTTCCTTTTATTAGACAAAGCTCAGAAGAATATATCTACTCATGGTTATTCAGTAAACCCTGATCGTATTGATAAAAACTATTATATCTACGGTGGAGGTAATGGAATAACTGTAGAAAATACTGGGAAAGTAGATGAAGATATGAAAGAATTGGAAGAAAATAGAGCTAAGTTCCTTCACTTCCAAGTTATTCCTTCTATCTTACTTAAAGAAAATCAAACTCATACTGCTACTTCAGATGGTGGAGTTTGGGATGCTAAATCTATGGTAAAACAATTTACTAATCCTTATAATGTAAAATGGTTAATAGATGAAACAGATTCTCGTCAACTAGATAAAAGTAAACTTAACGTTAAAATTACTAATGTTACACCTGGTGCAACATCAGAAACAGTTTCAGAAGTATCACTTGCTAAACCCGGAAAATACAAAGTAGAATATAGCTATGATTTTGGTACTGCAGAAAAACCTTTATTAATATCAAATACAGGCTATGTAACGGTTGTTTCTGATTATCAACAATTAAATGTTAGGGTATTAGATGATACTGATAACAAAATTTTGACAGATACAAAAGCATATTCTGGAAAAACTAATGAAGAAATAACAGATGAAAATAAAGAAAATATAAAAACTTCATTAGCTGAAACTATAAAAAATTATATTGATAAAGGCTACAAATTGGTTTCAGAACCTACAATACCAACGAAATTAGACAATACAGAAAACTTTTCAACTGATACAGATAATGAAATTCAATATATAGATGTACATTTAATTCACGATACTCGTACAGAAACAGAATATAAAGCATCTAAACAAATAATTCATTATGTAGGTGCTGGAAGTAAAACACCAGCAGATAAAATTAATGTAGATGACAAGGCGTTTTCACGTGAGATAACTTATGATAAAGTGACTAATAGTATTATTGGAGAACCTACCGAGTGGAAAGGGGAAAAATCATACGATGCTATTGCTACTCCAGAAATCAAAGGTTATACTGCAGACAAATCTTCTGCAGGTGCAGGAGAAGTAACTCCAAATAATACAGTTATTGAAGAAACAGTAACATATACAAAAGCACCAGACAAAGTAGAACAAGAAAGTAAAACTGTTACAAGAAACATAAAAGTTATTTATCCTGATGGAAGTACTGAAACTATAGTTCAAAGTGTAACTTTCACACGAGCAAAAACTATCAAGCCAGAAACAGATGAAGTAGTTTATGGCTCTTGGAGTGAAAATGGAAAACATATGTTTGAAGGTTTTGCTCCTCGCGAAATTGAAGGTTATATTGTATCAAAAGTAAGCTTGCAGTTAATAGTAACTCCAGAAAGTGATGATATATACGAAGAGATTACTTATAACAAAAAAGTCCAACCTACACCAATTGATGATAATGGAAAAGATACTCCATCAGAAGATAATAATAAACCTAAAGATAAAGATACTCCATCAGAGGATAATAATAAACCTAAAGATAAAGAAACATCTTCAGAAGATAACAATAAACCTAAAGATAAAGTATCTCCAGAAAAAGACAACAGTAATTATGTAAAAGATATTAAGAAAAATAATGTAAAAACTTTAGCCAAAACAGGACTGGAAAATAACAATAAATATATGTTTGCAACATTATTATTTGAATTATTACTATTAATTATGTTGGTTAAACCTAGAAATAAAAATAGACAAAAATAGTAAGTTTAGACCGCTGATATAGTCATGAATAAATAAGACTTATCAACGGTCTTTTTCAATGTATAATTATAGAAAATATGGATAGTGAATAAAAGTAACTGCGTAAACAAAAAGACTAGGATAGATTCTAAATTTAGAATACAAAACCTAGTCTTTCTTTTATTTAGTTTTGATTTTTATTTGAAAATAGATGTTTTAAAACTATCTGTTTGTTGAAGAAGTTTTTTATAAACAGCTTCTTTTAGTTTAGTTGTATTATTCATAGATACTGACTTATTACCATTGTTATCAGTTTTTATAGTTGCAGCATCTTTAGCAGCAGCCTCTTTAAATAATTCAAGTAAATCATTATATGAAGAAACTGTTGTTTCATTTATTTCAAATGTTGTTAGTCCATTTGTAGCTTTATTTTTAACTTCTTTGTAGTAAGCTTTTTTGAACGCTTCTAATGTTGAGAACTTACCATCAGAGATTTTGCTGATGATAAAGTCATCACCTAGAGTATTTTTACCACTATTCTTAGCTTCTTGTTTATATTTATTAGTAGCATAACCTAGGAATCCTTTTTCATATCCATAGTAACCCCATAATCTAAATGTATTATGTTTAAATGACATTCCTCCAGGAGAACCTTCACTTGTGTTACCACCATAGATACCTGTCATCATAGGAACGTTGACATATGCAGAAGAAAAATCATTAGGTTTATAGATACCATTTCCTGGTCCGCGGTTTGTCATAAAGTTATTATCTACTAAGTCATCAACTGAGTTAAGTTGAATTTCTTTTTCAGCATCATTTAGAGCACGAACATTGTCAAATTGGTTTTTCGAGTCACCTCTCATTTGTTTATCGACTTTCTTGAACCATAGATTATTTAGTTCTTTATTATTTTGACCAAGAACTGCATCAGCTTCAAGATTATCTAACATCATAAGAGTATCGTTATAACCTCTCATATAATTATCAATAGCCTCACGTGATTTCAGTTCGTTTGGATTAGTATTATACCATTGGTTACCATCATTAGGTCTTTCAAACGCCATATTTAATCCTAATGCTCCGTATTCACCTTGGTGTCCTTGTGTAGCAGGTGATTGAAGCATACCTTGAGCAAATGCTTCAACATCTGTACCTTCACGACGCCCAAAATCACCGAAGTAAACAATACGGTCGTTTAAGTGTGTAGTCTCGTGTGTGAAAGCAGAAGCTCCGTACTCACTAATCATGTTAGACATAACGAAAGTTACTTTAGCACGATTATCATATGGATTATCGTAAATACTTGCATAAGCACCAGCTACAGCTCCATTATCTCCGTAGTATTCACCAACAGGTCCGTAGATTTCACGGATAGGAGCGTATACTTCAGTACTGTTTTTGAATTGGCCGTAACGCTCAGGCCAACCTGGCCATCCGTGGCCCCAAACATAGAAACCTTCCCAAATTGGGTACACTATATCTTTGAATAATCTATTTTTAACTTTGTCGAGAGCTAATCTATGCCAGAAGTCAAGGTAATTTATTTGACGTTGTGCAGCTAAATCAATCTCAGGTTTAAGTTTTTCTAAAGTAGTATTGTACTTATTAGCTGTTCCGTAAGACATAGTGTCATACGTAGAGATTAGGAACATCTCTGTCTTATCTAGATTTAGTAACGGAAGAATCATTTTTTTGTGTAATCCACGAGTTAAGTTATCGTAAGCACGGTATTTATGCTCGCCAACACCTTCGTTTTGAGAAGCTTTTTCTACTACATAGACTTTATCTTTTGTAGCATCTATGAACCAATCGTTCATATTATCGATATTAGTGAATAATTGTCTATTATGGTCTAGGAAGCTATTTAAATCGCTAGATTTAGTATATTTAGCTAGAACTTCACCGAAAGCATCGTATGTTCTTGAACCACTGATATTATTCTCTTTAGAACCAATTTCAATTAATCTATCAAGAACATCAACGTTTTTACCGTAGAAATCAGGTTTAAATAACATTAACTCTTTAATATTAACATCACCGAATTTAACACCATAGTAACGGTTTAAGTATGTTAAACCTAATAATAGAGCAGCTTTATTTTTCTCAACCTTATCAAGAATCATTTGTTGAGCTGCAGAAGAATTATTAAGTTGGTGATCTTCATTTTCAACTAGTTTAGTTACTAATGTATTTAAATTAGCTTTTACATAGTCGAAACTTTCTTCTAAGAATAGATTTTTAATCGCATTTACTTTATTTGGTCCTGTTCTACCAAGTTTTTGGTAAATTGGATCGGATTGAAGCTCGATAGGGCTTAAGATATCTACGATACCATTGATTAAAGCATTGTGATCTTTTTGAACGATATTAGGTGTATATTTAATATCTAAGTCAGATACAGTGTATTCTTTAACGTTACTTAAACCTTCATCGCTAGAAGATAAGTTGAAGTAATCTTTTGTTCCATCTGCATAATGAACGATAATTTTGTTTGCATCACTTAAATCTGTTACAAAGTTATTGTTGTTCATAGGTGTAACAGAAAGAACTTCTTTAGTATTTAAGTTATGGTTCTTATCTAGTTTGTTAGCTTGATATACAATGTAATCTTTGTTGTAGAATGGTTGTAATTTTTCAATATTTTTATAAGCTTGTTTATATTCAGGGTTATAGTCTTGAATATTATTATATGCTGTTTCGCTAGTAGTTACATTGTTTATTGTATTCATGCAATATGGTTCACTTTCGAATTTATCGGCAGTGATATTGTAACCAGCAACACGAGTATCAGCTTCGTCTTTAGTTAAATGTTTAAGTTTATTAGGGTTCTTAGTATCTTTACCAGTACCATCTTCTTCAGAACTATATCCGACTACTCCGAATAATTCTTTTACAAATGGTCCACCATCTTCATCGTTAACATCATTAGAACCAAATATTTCTTGTCCTTTGATTACTTTAGCGTATGTTACGTTATTTTGGACAGTTCCATATGGCCATGTTTTAGCAGAAATACCACCAACATTTCTAGTATTTTTAACATCAAGTACACCTTTGGCAACAGAGTTTGTTAATTTTGCTTTAGTACCTGATAGCCAGCTGTTAAGCATATATGTAACGAAAGGAACTAGCATACTTGCGTTGGCATTATTAGCTGTGATTGTAGCATCAACATAGGCTCTATTAACAAATCCCATATAGTTAGAACCAGCAATACCACCAACTGTTGAGTTATTACCTACAGAGTTAATTTTTCCGATAAATGCTACATTTTCAAGTTTACCATTTTCATCTATTTTATTTACTAATCCAGCAACATCATTATTACCAGTAACTGAACCAGAAACTTTAACATCTTCGATTAGACCATTGTTTTTAATATTAAATCCAATTGTCGCAATTTGATTTTGTTCTGGTCTATCTATCTCAACATTTTCAAAGTTAATGTTTTTAATAGTACCACCGTTAATAACATTAAATAAAGGATGTTCTAAATCATAGATACCAAAACGTTTATCGCCATCGCTTAAAAGTTTACCAGAAAATTCACTAGTAATATAAGATTTTCCGTTAGGAACAATGTTGCGAGCACTCAAGCTTTGACCAAGTTTGAATTCACCCGAAGGATTAGCTTGAATTGCATTTACTAATTCTCCAAAGTCATAGTAAACATTGTTTTCGCTAGGTTTAGGTTTAGCAATGTGATAAGTATATGTTTCAGCAAAGTTATTATTTGAGTTGCGTTGTACTAAATTATCAGCCACTGCAGTTACTTTATAAACTTGTTTTCCATCAACTGTAGCCTCTTCAATTTTTTGAACAGCTAGTAAATTAGTTTTGTGATCATTTGAAGTGACTTTTAGATAGTAATTACTCAAATCTTCAGGAATAGAAGATAAGCGAGTAGCATCTGTTTCTGCGTTATTTTCATATTTTATTAAATCAGTACGTTTAATATCTTTGATTTCAATTTTCTTAAGGTCTAGTTGGATAGGTTGATCTGTTAAAATTTCAGTTTCATCACCAGTGCCACGATTATAAGTCATAGCAGTAGTTAGAGTATAGTCTTTATAGTATTCAAGATTATCTAAAAGAGCATCTAAATTATCTTTAGTTAAATCTACAGTTTTTACTATAGTATCACCTTTTTTAAGTGTTGCAGTAATAGACTTAATTTCAGCATTAGTAGGATTATCGAGAGTATATTTAGCAATAGCTGAACGAGTTAAGTTGTTTTTCTCGATAATGTTAAAAGTTAATGTCGGTTTGTTAGTAATTCCTACTAATTTTTCGATGGCATCAGTTAGATTTTTTGTAGCTTCATCCACATTACTCTGAGTAGCATTTTCATTGTTATAGGTGTTGTTAGCGATAGGTAAAGTGTTTTCTAAATTTGACCAAGATTGAGTAGTATAGTCCTCTTTACGCTTGCTATTTGCAGAATTAATTGCGTTTTGCAATGCAGTTTTATCAACAGCAAGAGCTTTAATTGCATCCTCAAGAGCTTTAGCTGCTGTATCTATTTCACTTTGCTTAGGCATTGGAGTAGTTTGATTATTAATGTCATTAGCTTTAATTTCAGCTTTTTGGAAATTACCCCAAGATTCTTTACTATAATCAGGTTCTTTTTTAGTTTCAGCGATATTTAGTTGATTTTTTAATTCTGTCTTATCAACAGTTAAAGCATCAATAGCAGCTTGTAATTTAGTGGTTTCTGCATCCACTTCATTTTGCTTAACAGACTCAGAATCGTAAACTCCTTGTGCGGCAGCTAAAATAGGTTGTAATGCTGCATAGCTAGCAGTAGAGTAATCAGAAGATACTAAAGAATTAGCTTTATCAATTAGAGCTTTTAAGGGATCTTTATTAACTTTCTCTTCAGGTTTTTGAGCTTCTTTTTCCTTAGTGCCTACAGAAATTATTTTATTAGTAGGTTGAGTAGTAATAGAGTTTTGAACGACTTTACTAGATTCAACGCCATCAACGATAGTTACTTCAGTAAGAATAGTACGCTCACCATTAACACCATCTTGAATAACTTTAGTTTCTCCTTTAAGAAGATTTTCATCATTTTGTTCGATAGTTTCAAAAGGAACTACTTCAGTAGAAACTCTAAGTTCAGGTTTATTTTCAACAAGAACTTTATCTCCAGTATCAGGAGTTGTTTTATGTTCAACTTTAGGACTTGGAGTTGGAGTTGGTTGTGGACTCGGAGTTGGAGTTGGTTGTGGACTCGGAGTCGGAGTCGGCTGTGGACTCGGAGTTGGAGTTGGTTGTGGACTCGGAGTTGGAGTCGGTTGCGGACTTGGAGTTGGAGTCGGCTGTGGACTCGGAGTTGGAGTCGGCTGTGGACTCGGAGTCGGAGTTGGTTGTGGACTCGGAGTCGGAGTCGGCTGTGGACTCGGAGTTGGAGTCGGTTGCGGACTTGGAGTTGGAGTCGGCTGTGGACTCGGAGTTGGAGTTGGTTGTGGACTTGGAGGCGGGGTTTGTTCTATATTTGAAGTAGAATTTACCTTTTCTTCCGTAATATTAGTTTTTAATCCCGTTTGAGCTTCTAAATCACTAAGAGTAAAGTAACCAACATAACTGTAGCCGTCAATATTAATAACACCATTAGCAAGCTCGCTAGAGTTAGATATAATTTTTTGAGTATTATATTGTACAAGTTCTTTATTTTCAAAAGCGAATGTGTCAAAAGGTAAGACGATACTTTGACCCATCGCACCAATTAAAACGACGCTTAGCACCTTATTTCTATGTTTTTTTGAAACTAAAAGAACTACAAGAGCTGCAGTCCCTATACCTAAACCAACTAGTGGAAGAGAACTTTGCCCAGTATTAGGTAAAACTTTAGCGGTTGTCACAGCCTTAGCATCTTTTTTATAAACCATGTAATATGTTTCGCTTTCATCTATATCACTTGGAATACTTTTCTTAATTAAACTTTTTTCTGTATCGGTTAATTCATTTTCAGCTAAGTAAGTGTACTTAACATTTGTACTTTTATTTTCACTAGCATGAACTTCACTGCTTGGCACAAAACTTCCAAAAATTAAAGCACCAATAACAACAGGTGCTGCGCCAAGAGAAAGCTTTCTAATAGAAAACTTTAAAATTTTATTGTTTTTGTTATTATTCTTCATAAAAACTTTATTCTCCTGTGTTATCTTTAATAGTCACTATATTCTATCAAAAAGAGCAATGTAATGCAAAGAAAGAATAGCGAATTTAGTGTGATTTTTTTAAAAATAATTTACTGTAAATAAAACTATAAAATATAAATAAAAAATACAATATTAAAAAACAATACTGTAATATAACTTACATAATATAGAAAACAATAATGTTAATATTACTAAAGGTTTTATAATATTCTAAAAATAATGTAACTTAATAAAATTTAGATTTTAAAATGTCAATGATTTTTAAAAGAGTGTTTGTTAAAAGTTAGTAGATAAATAAAAAAATAATGATATTACTTAATTTTATATAATATTAAAATAGTTGATAGGGTAAGAAAAAAGATGTATAATATAGAAAAAGAGGTGTAATAGAACAGAAGGGGTAAGTTTATGAGAAAACTCGAATTCAAGGTTGAATTTGAACTTTTAAGTTAAGCTGCAAAATAAAAGTAAAAAATTAATAAAAATTAAGAAAGGATGATTTTTATGTCTAAAAGCAAGAGTGAGAGGCGGAAAGATAAGAGAGTTATTAAAAAGGCGATTAGTTTAGAAACGTTTGTATTCTTAGGTATCTTCTTTTTAATCTTTGGGTTAATGGCACGCAAAATGGGGACACCGTTGATGTTTAAAACTATGATGGCGACAGCTCATGATTTATTACTGAATACAGTATTCTTCATAATGGCGATGGCTGTTATAGCTGGTGCGATAAGTGCGCTTTTATCAGAATTTGGGGCTATAGCTTTGATTAATAAAATATTTGCTCCTCTGATGAAACCATTTTGGGGTATGCCAGGAGCGAGTGTAACAGGAGCAATTGCTACATATTTATCAGACAACCCAGCAATTATACCATTCGCAAAAGATAAGAGGTTTGTTTCGTTTTTCAAGAAATATCAAGTTCCAGCATTATGTAACCTAGGGACAGCTTTCGGTATGGGACTTATTGTAACTATGTTTATGATGGGTCAAGGTGAAGGTTACATTAGAGCGGCAGTTATTGGTAATGTTGGGGCAATAATAGGGAGTATTGTCAGTGTACGTTTAATGCTTCGACATACGAAGAAATTTTATGGTGATGAAGCAAATGATCCTGTAATAGAATTAGAGGATGGAGATGAATCACCAGAAAAAGTAAGAATAGTAAGAGATGGGAATATGTTTCAACGAGTTTTGGATACTCTATTAGAAGGAGGTAAAACAGGGGTTGAAATGGGTGTTGCGATTATACCGGGGGTACTTATAGTCTGTACTTTTGTAATGATGCTAACATTTAAAATGCCTGCAGATGGTTATACTGGAGCAGCGTATGAAGGTGTCGGATTCTTGCCATGGTTAGGAGAAAAACTAACATTTATTCTTGAACCTTTATTTGGATTTAAATCACCAGAAGCAATAGCATTTCCAATAACTGCGTTAGGAGCAGTTGGTGGAGCTATCTCATTAGTGCCAGAGTTCCTAAAAAGTGGACTTATAGGAGCTAATGACATTGCTGTATTTACAGCTATGGGTATGTGTTGGAGTGGATACTTGAGTACACATATCGGTATGATGGATGCTTTAGGAGTAAGAAAATTATCTTCAAAAGCTATAATTTCACATACAATCGGTGGTATAGTAGCCGGTATAGTAGCACACTACTTATTCTTATTATTAGGATAGAAAAATAATTTATAATATATTAATGAATGCCAAGCGCTTAGCGTGCTTGGTATTTTTTATTTTATATACCTTGTTAATTCTAGCTGGAAAAGTAAGGGACAAGATTTTGATAAATATTATAAGTTATAGTATAATTAACCAAAGTAAAATAGGAAATAGCTAATGAAAATTTAATGGAGAGCTGAATATTCAAGTTTTAAAGGGAAGAGAACTAATAAATATACTAGGTAAAAATAAGAGGTAAGAAAATGGAAAATTATAATAATGATAAAAATACATATATCACACGTATGAACAAAACAGCCTTATCTAAATTTGATGTACTAAAACCCTATTTAAAGAAAAAAGCTAAGGTACTTGATTATGGTTCAGGAATCTCACCTGAGTTTATCAAAAACGTTCAACAAACAGGTTCGAAATACTATGCCTACGATATTTCGCCAACAGTACAAAATGAATTAGCTAATTTAAATATCGATGTTATTACAGATGAAAATTTAGCAAAAAGTAAAGAAAAATATGACATTATTTTTATGTCGAGTGTATACCATGAAATAATAAGTTATATGTCTCGTCCTGAGAGAACTAAAGTATTAAAACAAATATACCGAAACTTAAAAAAAGATGGGAAACTTATTATAAGAGATTGGGCAAATAACAATTCTGATAAACCATATACAATAAATACGAAAAGTGAAAAAGCTAGTAAAGAAGTTGATAGATGGATTAAAAAACTTAAAGAAAATTCAATTATACAAAATGTCGAAAAGATTAATAATAAAGAATACAAAACTACAGAGAAAGAAGCATATGAAGTTATATTTCATGTAGTTTGGGGCTTACAATCACTTGAAAGAGAAAGTAAAGAAGAATATAATATTCAAGAATATTTAGAAAAATGGTTACTTAAGCCATTAAACTTCAAAGTATCTAGCGTAATAGAAGAAAAGGATGAGAGTTATTTACAGTATTTGCAAAAATATTTTAAATTAGATGAGGTTCCTTTTAATACGAAATGTATATTAGTATTAGAAAAAGAAGAATTGTAATAGAAAATAAAAAACGGGCGTAATAAATTTTACGTCCGATTCTTTTATTTAGCGTTTGATTTAACTCAAATATGTAAATTTTGAATTCTATAAAACTTAGTTTAATTATATTGTTAATTATTAATCTTTTCTAGTTTTTCTTTCTTTTAATAATTCTTCAAATTCCGGGATGTCTTCACGTTCCATAGTTTTTATAAAATTTCTTGCTGTGGATCTCTTATTAATATATCGCTTTCTTTCTCTGTTATTGTCATCCCACTTTTTATTACTTCTTAGTTTTGCTTCTGATAATTTACTCATGTTTTCCTCCTGAATAACTTTTATCATTATACCAGAAAGCTAATTTAAAAGAAAGAATGGGTTAATATCCTCTTATGGAGAACCTTGTATTTAATTGTATTTTTGTATTTTAAATTAGGGAGTATAGATATACTTAAAATACTATTTTTATAGCTATGTAAACTGATTCGTTTTTTTTTTTTTTTAAGCATAATATTATTAATGGCAAATATAAAATGGTATAATAATGAATATAGTGACTAATTTTAAGAAGTCAAAATATAATGATAAAGAATTAAGGAAGGTGTTTAAATGTTATTTAATAAAAATAACGCAGTACAAAAGAACTGGCGAATGGTAAAAAAAGGTAAACAAATCGTCTTCGGGTGTACTTTGTTTTTTGCAGGAGGATTGGCGTTAGCGGCTCCGGCTCAAGCAAGTGATCAAACAGCAAAAGCTGAAGCCACTGCTGTAGTAGCAGCTGATAACTCAGCTTCACAAGGTGATACAACTTCAAAAGAAGTAGAGAGTACACAACCGAAAGTTGAATCTAAAGAGACTGCAACTCCAAAAGAAACATCAGCTACAGAAAAAGCTGTGGTTTCTGAGAAAGTAGTAGTTGATAAGTCTAAATTAGAAAGTATTTTATTACAAGCAAAAGAACTTAAGTTAGTAGGAAAAAGTTCTGAAGCAGTAGCTGAACTAGAAAAAGCTATTAAAGAAGCGGAATTATTATTAACTAAAGAAAATGTAACTCAAGAAGAAATTAATAGTAGTGTTGCGGACTTAACTAAAGTATTAGATAAAGTCAAAGCTGAAAAGGCTACAAGTGCAATTGATAAAAAATCAGTAGAAGGAGAAAAAGCTTCAACTTCAAATAAGGAAGCTACATCAGAAGTAGCGACTCCAACTGCGAAAAAAGAAGCAGTATTAGAGAGCCGCACAGAACCTACTGCAGTTAGTGAAAGTACAACACAAAGTGAAACAGCTTCAACTACAAGTAGTTCAAATCCATCAGATGAGAATACTAGTCCATCTGTAGTTAATGAAAAACCAACTACGACTCGAGTAAGAAGTAGACGTGCTCTATCAGAAGGTAGCGTCCGTTCAGTGGATGAAAACAATCTGCAAAGAGCGGTAGTTACTAAAGAAAACTTTGAAAGTTTCTTCCAAGAAGGTGGAACAGCAAGTTATGATGAAAGTACAGGGACAATTAAGTTAACTGAAGATGTTTCAGGTCAAGTTGGTAGTGCTTACCTTCGTTTTAAAATTAATCCAAATGAGGACTTCACATTTACAGGTAAAGTAGATATTGGTAATAAATATGAAGGACATAGAGTAAATGGTCGTGATGGTGGAGACGGGGTCGGTTTTGTCTTCCATACAGGGAATGTAGATACTATTGGTCAATCTGGGGCTTCCATCGGTATGGGTACTATTAAAAATGCATTTGGTTTCAAACTTGATTCATGGCACAATACATCTAACCCAAATGCTAGCGACAATGCCCCAGCTGACCCTAAATATGGTGGTAATGCATGGAGAAGTAATGCTTTTGGTGCGTTTTACTCATCAAATGCTGCTGGAAGAGTAGCGACTGTAGGTGATGCGAAACCATTAAATCCAAATCCAAATGGTCAATGGGTAGACTTTAAAATCGAATATAAAGGTCAATCAAAAGAGTTTATTGTAACTTACGGTTATGAAAAATGGTCAACTAATTTGAAGACTGCGAATGGTTCAATCATGGCACCAAGTGCTAAGACTGCTCTTAACAACTCAAATGCAACTTATGCGTTGTCATTCTTAGGAAGTACAGGTTCTGGTACTAACTTGCAGCGTGTACAAATTGAAAAATTTGAGTTTACTGCACCACAAATTGTTCACGTGAAGTATGTTGATGAGCAAGGAAACGAATTAGCATCAAACACAGCGGTTCCTGGGGAAAGGAATGAGGTAGTAAATTTAAATAATATCAAATCGTTACAAAAAACAATTACACAGTTGCAAGCAAAAGGATATAAACTTAAAACAGTAGACAATAATAAAGCCGATAGATATAACGCTGGAAATAATACAGTTACATTAAGAGAAGGTGGACAATTATTGAAATATGTTTTTGCTCCTGATATCAAGGAACCAGCATTAACACCAGTAAATAATATAACTAATCTAACTGCAGATGAAAAAACTAAGGTAAAAGCAGCGGTAGAAGCAGCAAACCCAGGAGCAGAGGCGACAGTAGGAGCAGACGGAACAACAACAGTGTCGTATCCTGGAGGAGCTTCTGGAACTATCCCAGGAAATAAAACAGTTAAAGCTTCACAATCAAGTGAAATCCAAGCGCCAACAACAAAAACGCCAGTTAAAAACTTAACAGCGTTGACTACAGCAGAAAAACAAGCGGTGGAAGCAGCGATAAAAGCGGCAAATCCAAAAGCAACAACAGTAGTAGTAGGAAATGACGGATCTGCGACAGTAACGTTCCAAGATGGAACAACAGCCCCATTAACAGGAGCACAAACTGTAAAAGCGGCAGATGCAAATGGAATCAAAGCGCCAACAACAAAAACGCCAGTTAAAAACTTAACAGCGTTGACTACAGCAGA
>CAUUEM010000012.1:0-17889 GCA_963544045.1 uncultured Gemella sp.
ATTCAATAAATATGCTTACGTTTGTAGTCAAAAAACTCCTATATAGAAAATTCTACTATGCTTTCCTACCTTTTTAGTGCTATAATATTACTATATTATTATATGAGGTGATTATATGTTTAGTTATATTGAAAAATTATCAACAATTGATGATTTTAAAACATTTAAAGAGAATAATGAGAAAGTAGTATTTGTTTTTTCTGCTCCGTGGTGTCCAGATTGTGTTATATTAGATAGATTTTTTGAAGAAACAATTAATAAGTTCAATGATATAAAATTTATTTATGTTAATCGTGATAATTTCCCTGAGATTACTGAAGCTTTAGACGTTATGGGTATACCTTCTTTTGTTGCATATAAAAATAATAAAGAAGTAAGCCGTTTTGTTTCTAAATTTTCTAAAACTCAACAAGAAGTTGAAGATTTTCTTTCTAAAATATAAAAAAAGCTTTGGATTTTTTCAAAGCTTTTTTGTTTATCTTTACCTTAAATAATATATTGGACCCAATATTTTTCTTATATCTTCTTTTGATTCAAATTCTAACGTTAATGCATCTTCCACAGTTTTAATTTTATTATTTTTAATCATTTCATCTAAATCCCCTGGACACAATGAATATTCAAAAATTGGCGTTAGTTTTATATCAGAAGTTGGTATAATTTTATAAATATCTTCTTCCTCGATTTTTTGTCCTGCAAATATTTCTTTTACACCCTTATCAGTCTTAACCTTAACATTTTTATCTGAGATAAAGTGACTTAAATTATATCCTGATCTTGGATATATAATAAGCTTATTATTTTTTGTAGAATCCCCCATACTGTTAAACTCAGCTACTTCTAATATATTTGAACTATTATTTGCTAGTAATATCTCTCCTACTTGCGTCTTAACAAATTCTACTTTATAAATTTCTCTATAAACAGCAGTAAATTCTAAATCTTTACCTTTTTCAGTAACTACAGCACCAAGTTCATTTTTTTGAAGTAATTTTTCTTTAGAAACTTTTTTTGTTTTTGAGTCTTCTCCTATTATTAAATAATCATCGCTAGCTCTCCAACCTAAAAACTCTCTTGACGTTTCACCTGTAGATGATGGTAAATTAATCATTGTGTCTATTCTTGTATTTGCTAGCATTTCTTGCCCATCTGATAAGAATTTGTCTATTCCTCTACCATCAAAACGTACCGTAACCCAATCATCTTCATTCTTTTTGAAATAAATTTCTAACACAGCATCTTTAGTGATATAATCACTATCATTAACTACTTGCTTATTAATTCTAAATACTACTTCATATCCTGTATTTGGTTTTATTTTATTTCTCAACTCTTTTAATAGCGCCCCTACCGGCTTAACTTCGCTCCAAACAAAATCCTTATCACTTATAGTACTATCAACTTTTCCAAATCGCATATTATATTCATCCTGTCGAACGCTAATTGTATGATTTTTCTCTCTATAATTTGCTTTTATTACAATACTATTATCCACAGTTTCATCTTCAAGATTACTTATATCTTTTATTTTTTCATTAGTTTCATTATTATATAATGTATAATTCTCTATATAATACTTATCCTTTTCAAAAAAAGCATTATCTATTTCACTAAGTTTCTGTCCTGTTAACAATGTAACTTCTTTTTTATTATTTCCATTATCTAACACTATTTTCGTCTTAAATATTGCTTCTATTTTCATTCCTTCTTTTATTTGCATTGAAGTTACAGATTCTATTTTTTTATTATCAAAATAATAACCATCAAAATCATAATTCTTATCTTTATCAAATTCTTTTGATAAATGTGTTTCTTTTATAAATTCTCCTATAGTTGAATTTTTCTTAACACTATATTCGTTATTCTTATCTTTAAATTTTGTTGGAAATGTTATCGATAATTTTTTCCAATATTCTTCATTTTTAGCAAGGCTTAATACTATCTCTTTTGAATTATACGGTATTTCAAGACTATTAACATTATACTCTTTTCCATCAACTGTTATTTTTTCATTAATATATGAGTAGTATTTATCTGGTTTATAATATTGTTCTATTTCATATGGATAAACTAACACTCTGTCATCTTTAGCTTCATTCACTAAAAGAACCTTTCTATTAACAACCTCTTTTTCCCCTTCTTTCACAACAAGATTTACAATTTTATTTGTAAAATATTCTCTACTTGTATTCGAATATTTTATATTAACTATTTTATTATTATTTATTTCATAGCTCATAACATTCATTTTTATAGTTGAATTAGGCTTAAATAATTTTAATAAATTTCTATCCGTAATTTTCCCGCTACCAGTTTTTTCAATCTTAATTCTAAATAATTCTGTTGGAATTCTATTTTCATCTAGTGAATAAAATATCAAATAATTTTGTGAATTTTTCTTATAACTAAGTAATTCTGCCTTGTAATCTAGTTCGCTCATTAATTGTGTAGAAATACTATTTTCTATACTAGGGGGAGAATATTGGGATACTTCTGGTATTACATCAAAATTAAATAATTTTCTTTCAAACACAGTATCATGAACTGAAGTGTTATAATCCAGTCGATAATCAGCAGCCATTACTTTATCTGATATAAAAATACTACTCATACAAACTATTGTTATTAAAACAGCCCTTTTCATTATCCTTCTCCTCCTTTCATCTTTTGATACTACTGTAATACTTATTATATTATTTACAAAATTCTTCGTCAATAATTATAATTAACATTTCTTAAATATAACTAATATGGACTTATAAAAAAAGGATTCTTGTAAGTATATAATTCATTACTTGCAAAAATCCTCGTTGTATTTTTCTTAAATGCTAAAATTATGCTTCGCCTATATTTTCTAACATTATCTGATCATTAGATATACTAACTTCATCATATTCGTAGTCGTCTGCAAAATCATACGAATACTCCTTGTAAAGGAACATCTCATTAGAATAATCTAAAAACTCCTCATCTGGAGTGTTGAATTCTACCTCATTATAACTCTCATCTGCATAATCAGATAAAATTTCATCTTCATAGTTTATTTCTGTATTGAAGTCCTGGGAATATTCATCATCTTGCACGAACCTGGGATCTGGGGACTCCAAACTAGATAAGTTTATCGTATACATAAAAATCTCCTTTTTCTTTTTACTATTTTTTATAATTATACAAAAAACTTTTCAACTTTACAAGAGATAACTACATATTTTTCAAAATAATTTTTCTAATTTCGTTCAATGCTTCCACACTAGCTCTTGTTCGAATCAACTCTCTATTTCCTACAAATTCTACTTCTATTACAGCTACCTCTCCTTTATAATAAGTAGCTATATAAACCAAGCCAACTGGTTTTCCACTCTCATCACTATTCGGACCTGCAATTCCTGTAGTTGCAACAGCTATATCACTATTAAACCTTTTTGCAACACCTTGAACCATTTCAATTGCTGTTTGTTCACTTACTGCCCCATACTTTTCTAACGTTTCTTTTTTTACACCTAATGTAGAGATTTTAGATTTATTTGAATAGCAAACTATACTTTCTAGCAATGAATCAGAAATTCCACTTCTTTCAACTAGCATCGATGTTAACTTTCCTCCTGTTAGTGATTCAGCTATTGAAATAGTCAATTCATTTTCCACTAATAAGCTTGATACAACATTATGCAATTCTGTTTGACTTGATGATATACTTTCATCCCCAACTAGATATATCTTATCTCCAGCAATTTCTTCTATTTTTTCAAGTTGTTTTTCTATCATTTTTTCACATTCACTAACCGAATCTGCACTAGCAGTTATACGTAATAACACCTCTCCTGTTTTTGCGTATAGAGCTAAAGTTGGATTGTCTTGATTATCTAGAATATGCTTAATCTTTGTTTCAAGTAATGATTCTCCTATTCCATAGAAACGAACATATTTTGAAACAAATTTTTTAGTACTAAATTTTTGAAGATATGGTCTTACACTTTTCTCAAACATATCTTTCATTTCTCTAGGCGGCCCAGGCATCAATATAATTTTTTTATTTTCTTCTTCTAATATTATCCCTGGTGCTGTTCCACAAAAGTTTTCTAAAATAATTGCTCCATCAGGAATCATTGCTTGTTTTTTATTATTATTAGTTACTGTACTCATTCCAGAACGCGCTATTCTCTCTAGTATTTTCACCCAAGAATACTCATGAAAATAAAAATCACGTCCAAAATATTCAGCAGCACATTCCTTTGTAATATCATCATCAGTAGGCCCTAATCCCCCAGTAATGATAACCGTATCATTTTCTAAAAATGCTGCTTTTAATGTTTCAATTAACCTTTCGTGATTATCACCTACGGTAGTATGACGATATACTCCTATACCTAATGCTGCTAATTCTTTTGATAAATAAGCTGTATTTGTATTTACTATATCACCTAATAATATTTCCGTACCAACAGAAATCAATTCAACTTTCATCGTATATTCCTCCATTCATGTCCTAGTTTCCAGTTAACTAAAAAGAATTACCCCTCTATATCTACTTATTATTCTACATCAATGAATAAAAAAAATAAAGACCATATTATTATATGATCCTTACTTTTTAAATTAAGTGATAAAAATCTACTTATTTTGCATTCTTCTTCCTTTTTTATCAAAGAATTTTTTGTCTGTACTACGTCTTTCGTTTTTAGGTTTTCTATCTCTATTGTCTGAACGTCTTCTTCTATTATTAGATTTAGATGCACCTCTACCTCTTTCTTGTTTTCTTGGAAGAGGTTTTTCAAATGACAATTCCACATCAACATCTTTTTTATCATTTATTAGTTTATTTAAAAGTACTGTAATTATTTTCTCCGCATTAGACTCAGCTAATAACTTATTAGCCAAGCTATTTAATTCAACATGATTATCTGATAGTTGTGTAATAACATCTTCATATAATCTATTGTGGCGCGCTTTTTTCACTTCTTCTTGTGTATATGGACGAAGCATCTTCATTCTCTCACCACGAGAATCTTCTATATCCTTTAAATACGGCATCTCTATTGGATTTAGAAATGTTACTGCTACTCCAGATTTTCCTGCCCTACCCGTTCTACCTATTCTATGTGTATAACTTTCTGTATCTTGAGGAATATCAAAGTTATAAACATGTGTTACATCACTTATATCAATACCACGGGCTGCTACATCAGTTGCAACTAATATTTGCAACGAGTTATTCTTAAACTTACGTAAAATTTCAAGACGCTTAGACTGTGTAATATCTCCATGCAGTCCTTCTGCTAAATATCCTTTTGCTATCAATGCACTAGATAGTTCATCTACTCTTCGTTTTGTACGACCAAACACAATAGCTAAGTTTGGATTTTGAACATCTAAAAAGCCTATTAACGTTTCTAATTTCTCATTCTCTCGCGCTATTGTAGCATATTCTGTAATATCAGGATTCAAATCTTCATCACTCATAGTTTTAATCAACTTATAATTTTTCATAAACTCTTTTGAAAGTTCCAAAATAGTTTTTGGCATTGTTGCCGAGAATAGTAACGTCTGATGATTTGATGTTATTTTCGACAAAATAAATCTTACATCTTCTATGAATCCCATATTTAACATTTCATCAGCTTCATCCAATACTAGATGTGTTAAACTATCCAATTTTAAAGTTCTTCTATTAATATGATCTATAACTCTACCAGGTGTTCCTACCACTATTTGAGGGCGTTTTTTCAAATCTTGTATTTGACGCTCAATACTAGTACCACCAAAAATAATACTTACTTTTAATCCTTTAGCACGAGACATAAGTCTTAATTGCTCACCAACTTGTTGTGCTAATTCTCTGGTAGGAGCCAAGATTAATGACTGCAGTTCTTCACTCTTTCTTACCATATCCACTATAGGTATCCCAAATGCACCTGTTTTACCAGAACCCGTTTGTGCTTGAGCTAAAATATCAATTCCAGAAAATACATATGGAATTGTTTCAGTTTGAATACCTGTAGGAGATTGAAAGTTCATTTTCACAAGTGAGTCTACTATTTCTCTACTAACTCCTAATTCTTCAAATGTTGTCATTTATTTCTCCTTGCTTTAACAATTTTTATATACTCTTTTTTATATAACCAAATAATTATAGCACGTTAAGAAAAATTAATAAAGTAAAAAACATAAAAATGAATTAACCTACATTGATTCAATCTGCTATCAACACAAATTTACCATAATTGAAATTATCTAGAAGATAATAATGTATTAACAGTCTTCCTCTTGTAAAAAAACTCACATTAGAGAATTGCTTTGTCTAGTTCACTAAAGCATACTTAAAATAAATAAGGAGAATAACCAACCTATTCTCCTTATAACTTACATATTATTATCAGTTAATTCATTAATTGAATGAGCTATTTTAGAGATATTTTCTCCAGAATTTCTTAAATTATTTGTATAAATTAACAACATGTAATCCTGATTACCAAATACTATTGCTGTGTCATGCATATAAGTATCTATCCCACCATACTTGCTAGCTATTTTTTTATTAGAAATACCTTGCTTTATCCATTCACTATCATCAGAAGCTTCCAAATATTCTATAAGTTTGGAGTACTGCTCACGTTCACTATATAATTTTGACCAAACTGCCTCCATCATTTTCGGAGTTACTCTATTATTTTTTACTTCTTTTTGTGGGAGAGTTATTCCTAATTCCGCAAAATATTTAATCAGTATATCCTGTGCTGTTGCACTATTTCCTATTAACATCTTTGTTGCAGTATTATCAGAATACTGAATCATATTTTGAATTACATAATCAAGTTTATAACTATCTTTTTTAGGTTGATTAGTTATCTCTCCCCCACCTGCTTCCAAGTCACTTTCTTTATACGGAATATCTTCATTTTCAGATATTTCGCCTACTTTTACCCTATCATATATTTTCATAGCATAGGCTACTTTCACTGTGCTAGCAGCAGTAAAATACTTATTATCATTTTTAGAAAATCTATATCCTGTAGAAAAATTTTTGTATACAATCCCTATATCATTGTTACCTTCATACTGAGCTAATATATTATTCATAGCTTCATCTAATTCAGTTTGACTAAGTTTTTTCTTTTCTTGAATAGTTTTTTGTTCTTTAGGCTGTTCTTCCTGAATAGTTGATTGTTGTTGTTCTTTTTGAGCATCTTTTTTAGCTTTTAAATATCCACCTGCAGAAAATACCCCATATATTACCAATACAACTACAGAAGCTTCTATAAAAAACTTCAGTATTCTTTTTGCTATTTTTACCAATTTCTCACTTCCTCTACATTATCATTTCTATATAAGTTTACTACAGTTTTTTCAGTACATCAACTTATTTTTAAAATATTTTTCTTAATTACAACTTAAAAAACAAAAATACCTTTTCCATACTACGGTATTTTTGTTATTAATACTAAATTTTTGATTTTAGATAAAAGTCTTGTTCTGAAATCTTTTTGAATCCAACTTTTTCATACATATATTTTGGAGTATCATTAGCATCTGCTACTAAAATTATGTTCGATTTATTCTCATTTTTTACTGCATAGCTAAGTAACTGCATAGCTATCCCTTTTCTTCTATACTCCTCACTTACATATAAATTATCTATTTCAAAATAATCTGTTTTTACGATTATATTTACCGTTGCTATAATCTTTTCTCCATCTTTAGCAACTAATTGTTTAATATTTTCTGAACGAATCTCATCATACAATAATTCCTGATTATGTTCAGCCCATTCCCCATTACTAGATTCTATATCTATTTTATACTGAAATTTTAAATAGTTACTAAGGTCTATTTTTTGTAAATATTCCACCTTAAAGTTTGTTTCTTCTTGTTCGATGAAATTATTGATATCTAAATGATAAAGATCTAAACTAATTTCATTGTACCCTTCTTTTTTTAAGTATTTATTAAGTTTTTTGGGTATTTTTTTACTCTCAGGAGAAGCAATATGAATATACTCTACTCCTTTATCTCTAAAAAAGTTTTTACATGCCATTATATAATACTCCAACTCTTCTATAGTTTCTGCTTCTTTCTTCATGAGAAGGTAATTCCCACTAAAATTCAACTTAGATTTCAGTGTATGATATATAATGTATTTATCTGTTTCTACAGCTACTTTAGCTTTTGAATGAATATTTTTAAAAGTATAACTCATATTGCACCTCCATTCCATATATAGAGAAATTTTCTAATGATGATGACCATGTGGACCATGATGATTTTTAAAATGATTTATTATTTCAAGAATTCTCGAACTTCCTGTTAATTCATAAACATTATTTAATATTTCTAAATATGTTGGTTCATCATGTAATACTTCAAAATAGGTTACCGCTTCTTCTTCAACAAAATCAATATAATCCTCCTCTTCTGATAAGGCACTCAGTGACACTCCTAAAAGTATCGGATCATCTTTTATTATTGCATGTTGATTATACAAGTCATAAATCTTACTATATTCATATAAAGCTTTTAAAGCATTTATAGAGATAAATAAAGTCTCTTCTGATATCCCCATTGATGTTACTACATCTTGCATAAGATTTCTGATTTTATCATATTCTTTATCTTCTTTATATAAAGATATTAAATGTAAATACGCGCTAATAGTCATCCCTTGTAACGATATATATTTTTCTAGATAATTTTTTGCCTCCTCTCCTTTAGACATATGTCCAAGATGTAGATATGCTTCTGAAAAATCTGGATCTACTGCTATTGTTTTTAATAAACTCATTTTTGAATTTTCCAAATCTTGTATTTGATTATATGCAAATGCAGCAGCAAACAGGATATTAGGTTCTTCATAATCTTTGCCATAATCTTTATAAAACTTAATCGCTTCCTCAAATAAACCTAGAGCTATTAAATTATCAAACGCAACTCGGAAATTCCCTAGAGATGGCTCTTCATAATATATTTTCTCACTTAAAACTTTAGCCTTTTCTTCACGACCAGTTTCTAAATAAATTGCTACTAGTTCCTTATCTATAGCACGAATAGCTTCGTTAAAGTCTGTTAATTCTTTTGCACGGATAAACTTTTCCTCCGCAATTTCAAACAATTCATCTTCTTTATATATTAGTCCTTCTTGATACAATACTGCAGGTGTTTTGGGAGAATTGTAAAGCACCACTAAAGCATCATCTTTTTTATCAAGGTATAATAGATTATGCACATATCCTTCTATAGCTGTATCCTCTTCTTTATTTTGATTATAAATAATCTCTGATAACTTCAATGCCTCTTCAAATAGCCCATTATCTAATAAAATTGTTCTAAAACTTTCTTGTTGTTCTCTATCTAACACTTCAAAATCAATATCTTTTAACTCTTCTAAAAATTGTTCTATTTCCACTTTAATTTTCTCTCCTTGCTAATTTGTTCATAATAAAGATTAATTCATTTTTTACATCTTCATTTATTTCAGAAATACTTTTTTCTGCTTTATCTAAGTACCTTTGACTAATACTTAGAGTTTCATCTAAAATATCTTTATCGCTTTTAATATATTCTATTATTTTATTCTTTTTCTCAATATTTATATTTCTATTAAAATCTAAGAATAGATCCATATTTTTATCTTTTGCTATCAGTGCAGGCAATGTTATATTTCCATTAACTAAATCTTGGCCAATCTCTTTTCCTAATTTAGCAGTCCCTCCAGCAAAATCTAAATAATCATCAATTATTTGATAACTCATTCCCAAATAATAGCCAAATCTATAACAGCTTGTTATATCTTCTTTTTTTGCTCCCGAAACAATGCTTCCTGTTACTGTCGCAAATGCTATTAATATAGCTGTTTTTCTTTTGATTTTTCTTAAATAATCTAAACGTCTTGTATTTAAATTATACAGACCATCTTCTTGTATTAGTTCCCCTATACAAAGTTCTTTTAATGTTGTTGCTAAATAACTATGGATAAGTTCATTTTCAAATTCTGAAACTTCCCTTAGGACAATAGAAAATAAATAATCCCCTACTAAAAGGGCAAAATCATCTCCATACTCTTTATTCAAAGTAATATTTCCTCTTCTAGTTTCAGCTTTATCTATTATATCATCATGAATAAGACTAGCCGTATGGATAATTTCAACAATGCTAGCCAATCGTATAATATTCTTTTTATTCTTATTAAAATCACCTAGTTTTGAGCAGATTAAAAGAAGTAAAACTCTAACTCTTTTACCTCCTGCTGAAAAGTATTTTTTTATTACTCTATTTAATTTTTCATCTTCACTTCTAGTAATAACAAAAATATCTTCTAGGACTTCTTGAACTAGTTCATCATACTGTCTTAACATTATTTTCTCCATTTATAGGCTAGTTAATTCTGCCTTATCTTTATCTTCAAACACCAAATTATAAAATTCAAACCAAACTTTAATAATATTAATAACAAAGTCATTTAAATCTATTCTTTTATTAATTAAATCTAAATATCCTTTTTTCATAACATCAGTTAATAATTTTAGTTTATCTAAATCTTTTTGAAGCAAATTATAATATTCGAAGCTATAATAATCACCTAACAACAAAGAGTTTGTAGATATATCGCGTATGCTTTTATTATAATGCTCATAAACTGCACTTAATGCACAAAATATAGCTAAATTATAATTTTCATTATTAAAACTATAGTTTTCAACAAATTTTGTAATATTTAATTTTTTTATTACTTCGTTATTATAATTATATCTCACTGCTGTTTATCCCTCTATAATTTATCTTTCTAAATTATACCATATAATCACCATTAATAAAAATTTCATATACTATTTTATCCATATTATCTTCACTTTTGCAAATAAAATATAAATTAATTCTTAAAAATTAAAAATAAGATTACCTAAATTAAAAATTTAATGTAATCTTATTTCCTACTATATTAAAGATAGTTAATTGTTTGCGTTGATTGCGTTGATTGCATTGGTTCTTGCTCTTTTCTAACAAATAGCATTATTGCTGCTATAAAGTGCAATAAATAAATCGGTAATAGTAAACCTACTGAAGTAACTGCTGTTACAATCGCTATTATTAATAATAACACTCCTGCTAGAATACGTTTTTTTATTAATATCGTTACTATTATCGCAACAACCGTTAAACCTAAATATAAAAGTGAATAATATTTAAAGCCTAACGATAACTGCTCAATTAATTGCTCTGCTGAGTAACCAATATTAGCATCTTGTCTTCTTGCTAATTCTTGTTTAAATGCAGATACAAATTTTGGATCATTCATCATATTACTACTATACATAAACCAAAGTGATCCTGTTATCACTATTAATAATATATTTGCTATCCATGATAATGCTTTTTCTATTGTTCTTTTAAATGGTTTCATATATAAAACTCCCTCCATATATTTTTTATCTTCGTTTTTGTTTTGAGACTGTACCAAAATCATTTGAAGCTAATATGGCTTGTACAATAAATACTACTGCTAGTATCCCCATATGTTGTTTAACAAATTCTCTATTGATAAATGCTTCAAATAAAAGAAATGCCAATAATACGTAGTTAGATA
This sequence comes from uncultured Gemella sp., assembly GCA_963544045.1. Classification (GTDB taxonomy): domain Bacteria; phylum Bacillota; class Bacilli; order Staphylococcales; family Gemellaceae; genus Gemella. The sequence continues at coordinate 11,576 of CAUUEM010000012.1, forward strand.
TTACAATACTTGGACCATAATCCTTTTTATCAGTCACTAACTCTTTGTTGAAAACTTTTATTAAAAACGGAACTCCAATTATTACTAGTAAGCCCATTGCAATTACTATCGTAGTAACACTTAGATCTGTGAAACCGTCGCTAATCATATAAACTATTCCTGAAAACACGAAAATTCTAAATCCTAATTCTACAAGATTTTTTACCATTCTTCCCCCTCCTTAAACTTAATATTTTATATAATTCTTTAAAATCAGAAATATAAAATGTGGAATTAATACATTATTTGTATTATATGTATATTATACTAGTTTTTTTCTTTATATTCTAGCTTTTTAAGATTTTTTCTTATTTTTATCAATAAAAATAGAACTTAAAACTAGTTTTAAATTTTAAGTTCTACTTCCTAATTATTTATCATCTAAGGTGAATCTCATCTCTATTCTGAAAATTCCATCTTCAGGTGCATATGCTTTTATTGCCTCTTTATGTTTTTCTGCTATAAGCTGCGCCATAGATAATCCTATACCATATCCTTTTATAGTACTATTTCTAGATTCATCCAAACGATAAAATCTATCAAATACTTTACTCAAATCACCTTTTTTCACATTTGCTTCATTAGAAATCGTCATAATAGCATGTTTTCTATTTTTCTTTAAAATTACATTTATTTCAGTTTCCTTGGGCGCATATTTGATAGCATTTTCCAAAAGTATATCCATTAATTGAACAATAGCCTGTTGTTCACCTTTATAAAAAATACTATCATCAATACATGAAACAATATGTTTCTTCTGAAAATTTGCAAGTTCTTCAAAATCATTAATTCTAGAATATAAAGATTGTGATAAATTAAATCTAACCTTTTCTACACTATCTCTTTCTTCCATTCGACTAAATACTACTAGACTGTTAACCAAACTCGTTAGTCGGTCAACCTGATTTTGAATATTCTTTGTCCACTTTGAATTCCCATTTTCTAATTCCAGAACATCAGTATTAGAACGAATTATTGCTAAAGGAGTTTTCAACTCATGACTAGCATCTGTAATAAATTGTTTTTGTTTTTGATAACCCTGTTGTATCGGAGCTATAACCTTTTTAGAAACCATAACAACTAAAATTAGAACCGATAAAATAACAATCAATGATATAATTACACTATTTCTCAAAAACGCATGAAATGAATCTAGCTCACGTTGAGTATTCAATAATAAAACCAAGTTCCCAGCATCATTATTTACTTTTAAATAGCGATAAGTACCAATATATCCACTTTCCCCTGTTTTCTTTAATGCCTTACTTACGAGTTTTTGTAAATCATCTTTATTAACAATTAAGGCATCATCTCTATACGAACGAATAACTTTTTCATTTTCATCAATTTTAGCAATTGAAAAACCGTTATAGTTTGGTGTATTTGAGGCATTATTTTTATTTATTATCATATCCTCACCATCATCCGCAAATATAGTTGTTAAGGCTGAAGATTTTGATGCTTCATATAATGAATCATCTACTCTTTGCCCCACTTTATAATAATTTATAAGATTTAAAGTGCTTGCCATTAAAATAATTACTACTGTTACACTTGCCACTGCTGCAGCAACAAATTTCCTTCTAAGACTCTTGAACATCTACTATCTCCAATGTATATCCTACATTTCTTGTTGCTTTTATTTGTACATTTGCACCTAGTGCTTTTAATTTTTTTCTTAAATATGAAATATTAACCCATACTACATTTATTTCTGAATCACTATCGTAACCCCATATTCTTTCTAAAAACTGTTCAGTCTGAATAACATTACCTGGATTACGCATTAACATTTCCATCATCTGATATTCTTTATTAGATAATCTTACTTTATCTTTTTCAGTTGATAATTCAAAAGTATATTTACTTAAACTAACATTACCTAACTCTAAAACATTGCTTGTAAATGTTGCTTGTCTCCTTGTCATAGAACGTACTCTAGCTAGCAATTCTTTAATTACAAATGGTTTTGTCAAATAGTCATCCGCTCCACTATCTAAACCATAAACTTTGTCCTCTACTTCTGATTTTGCAGTAAGTAATAATACTGGCGTATTTTTTTTAGCTTCTCTTAATTTTTGAACTACTGTGACACCATCCATTTTAGGCATCATGACATCTAATATGGCTCCATCATAATCATCTAACATTAGGTAATCTAATGCATCTTGACCATTATCTACAGTATCTACCGAATAATTATTGTGTTTTAACATTGCTTCTAGCGCGTCAGCTAAATCTCTTTCATCTTCTGCAAGTAATATTCTCATTCCTTACACCCCAATCTATAATATATTTCAACCCTATTATATTAAAAATAACTAAAATCAAGTTTAAAGAACTTATATTATTTATATAACTTACTATAATTAATGAAGTAAGAGTATTTTTCATAATCTCACTTCATTATCAAGTTATTATTTTCTACCAATTAATAAACCACTTTGTATATATTCTTTCATCCCTTTACCATAACCCCATTTTTCAGCATATTCATCCGTTACATCATTGTTAATAATTTGAAATTTAGTAAATCCTGCCTTTTTAATAATATTTACCATCTCTTCTTCCAGAAGAGCTCCAGCCACTCAAGTACAGTACAGCTTTTCAGAGTTTTTCCATTCTATTGGTAATTCTTGTTTAAGAAGAATATCAGATATTACAAACATACCATCATCTTTTAGTATTCGATATATTTCATCATATACTTTTTGTTTATCAGGCTCTAAGTTAATAACACAGTTACTTATTACTCTATCCACCGATTTATCTTCTAATGGAATATCTATTAGTTCTCCTTTTATAAACTCAATGTTATCGAACTTCTTATTATCTCGAACTTTTTTTGCTTTTTCTAACATAGAATCTAATCTATCAAGCCCATATAAAGTTCCTACTTTTGGATTTTTCATCTTTGTAATAAAGATATCCATTCCTGCTCCACAACCTAAGTCAATAAGAGATTGACCTTCTTTTATTTTTAAATGATTAACTGGATTACCACATGATAAGCCCATATTGATTTCATCAGGAAACTCATTAATAATTTTTTCATCATACCCCAATGATTTACTTAGTTTTTTAGGATCTATCTTAGTTTTTTGTTTTTTCTTTGAAATATTATCATAAAAAGAATCTACAGATAATCTAATTTTTAAATTATTAGTTGACATTTATCCCGCCTCCTGTAAAAATATAGTTGCTTGAATAATAATTCAAGCAACTATTAGTTAATTTTTATTTTACCATAATTATTATTTTTTTACTATAACTACAGCTTAACGATTTCTCTATATCTAAACGTTGGATTTGGTCGTCCAGGAATAAGTGCATTAAGTTTTTCTTGTTTATAACCTACAGCACTGAATACTCTTTCTACTTCTTCTTTAACTATTTCTACTAAAGTATCTGGGTGCACTTCAACACGTGCATTAACTGTTAAATACACATCATCACTTTTACTATCTAGAGTACGTAAACTTCCAGTTTCTTTTTTACCAACGATATTACCTACAATACCTTCATTTTTACCTTGTAATAAGAATTTAACGTGTCCTACGTTTAATCCTTGTGAGTCGAAACGTTCGCCTAAATTAGCTAGAAATGCAGCCGCAAGTTCATTGAAGTTTTCTTCTTTTGCTACACTATATGTTCCATTTAACCAACCAAATAGCGCTTCTCCATCAGCATATGTATCATAATCAACTTCTACTATTCTACGTCCTACTTCTTTTTCACTATTAATAATATAATCAAACCATTCATCTAGTCCTTCACCAGTTTTCACACTTGCTGTAAGTACATTTTCATTATTAAATTCTTTTTTAGTTTGTTCTACTAATTCAGATAACTCAGCTTCTGATAATAGGTCTGTTTTATTGATTAAGATTACATCTGCTTCTTCAAATTGTTTATAGATAATATATTCTCCAGGATTTGAGTGATCTTTTAGTACAGCTCTTAGGCGAGTTGGATCTGCTAATGCTGTTAATTGTTTTAAATTAACTTTGTCACTATATTTTTCTTTTAGTGGTTGCATAATTGTTGCAGATAAATCTGTACAACTACCAACTGGTTCAGCTAAAATAATATCACTGTTATTAGCTTCTTGAAGATGTGCAATTGCTTCAGCAAATCCACCAAAGTTACAGCAAAAACAACTTCCACTTACTTCTTCAACAATATCATTATTTGTTTCTAAAAATGAAGTATCTACTAATTCACTAGCTTGGTCATTAGTAATTAACCCTACTTTACGTCCTTTTGAGTTCAAACGTTTTGCAACTTCCCATAAAAGACTAGTTTTCCCAGCTCCTAGAAAGCCACCTACTAAAATTAAATCTGTTTTGTTTGACATATTAACTCTCTCCTTTAGTTAAAAGTATATTTTATTTGTATGATTTTATTTATTTAGTTCTGATTGTTTTTTCATAGCTGGCTCTAATACTTTTGTAAAGAAATATCCAGCTAAAATACCACCAATAAGTGGTGCAAGAATATATACCCAGAAGAAGCCTCCACTTGAGTCTGGGAATGCTGCACTACCCCAACCGAACATCCACGCTACTAAACGTGGTGCGAAGTCACGTGTTGGGTTCATACCAGCTTGTGTAATTGATGCTAATAGCGCAAGAAGTGATCCTACTGTTAACCCTATTAAAATTGGAGCTGTATTATCATTTGGTCTTCCTACATTTGCGCCTTCTGTAAATAAGAAAATAATAAGTACTAATAAAAACGTTCCTAAAGCCTCTACTGCAAAAGCAAGTGGCATAGATATATTATATCCACCTGGTTGGTTATAATATTCACCAAACATTTTCGCTGTTGTTACAGATTCAAAAGTACCTCTAACAATATTTTTCTTAGCTTCATATTGAGCTATTGATGAACCATATATACCATAAACTGTTAAAGCTCCTAATAATGAACCTATAAATTGTCCTGCTACATAAGTTGGTAATCTTTTTGCACTCATACGACCTGTTAGTACCATAGCTACTGAAACCGCTGGGTTAAAGTGAGCGTTACTTAGATGTCTAGTCATATAAATACCAAAAGTTACTGCCAATGCCCAAATCATACCAATTTGGAATAAACTTTGATGAGCATCATATAGGACAGCTGCAGCCACCGCACCTGTTCCAAAAAGAACTAAGACAAATGACCCAATTAGCTCTCCCAAAAAATCATTTTTTAAAGAATAATTTTGCATTAAAGTTTTATCTCCTTTTCATAATATTAATATAATTGTATTATATCAAAAAATAATAATATTTGAACTATTATTTTTTGTTATGCAAATCAAAAAACTACCTTTTTTCTAATTATTATTTCATAATCTGTATAATCTAAAATATAATATATACTTTACCTAATAAGATTCAACACATAAAAAAACTGAAATAATAAGGAAAAATGCACAATTTAAAAATAATAACCAAAATAAATAAAATCATATTATTTTTTTATGCTATTTTCAAATTAAAGATTGTTTCGAAAATGAAAAAAATAGACAAGATAAAAAAATATTCATCTTGTCTAATGTTTATTCTATATTGATTTTTTATACTCTTCTTCTGTTAAATAACTTGAAATAGCCCCTGTTTTTGTCGTCGTTAAGCTAGCGTAGTTCGTCGCAAATGTTGCCATTTCTGATAATTCTTCTTCTGCTATTTCATCAAGATTACTATGATTTAATAGTTTAGATAAAAATGAACCTGCAAAGGCATCTCCAGCTCCTGTAGTATCAATTGCTTTAACACTTGGGATTTCTGTTGAAATTTTTTTGTCTTGATAATAAACTTCTGCACCATGTTCTCCTTTAGTATAAAGAACAACTTTTATATGAGAAAAATCTTTTTCTAGTACTTCTTCAATATTTGTTGTGCCTGTTAAAAATTCAAGTTCATTATCAGCAACCTTGATTACATCAACGTATGGTAAAAATTCTTTAATTGTTTCTAAGTATACTTTCTTGTCTTCCCAAAGATTAAATCTTAAGTTAACATCAAAAGAAATCAGCACTCCTGCTTCTTTTGCTTTTCTTAATAAAAGATGATGGCTATCTTTAGACTCCTCTTGAATAGCAATACTAGCAAAATGTATTGCTTCTATTTCAGATAAATCAACTTGTTCAACATCTTCTTTACTAATTTTCAAGGCTGAAGAACCTTTGAAGTAAAAACTAAATGAGCGGTCTCCTGTTTCATCTAAAGAAACAAATGCTAATGGTGTAAAACTATGACCTTTACGGCTTACATATTTACAATCTA
>CAUUEM010000013.1:0-17495 GCA_963544045.1 uncultured Gemella sp.
TAATTAAATCATAATCTTTAATTTTTGTCATAGTAAGACCAGATGGAATACATCCGCTTATTAGAATACCATATAGAAATAAAGACTTTATAAATTTTCTTCAATAAAATCCTTATTATACTAAAGACTATATCCATTTTTATTTCTAACAATATTTAATTGTACTTTTTTTTGAGGTAGCAAATAGTTTTCAAAATATTGTAAAGTACTATATCTTAATATAACTTTACTTTCAGGGAGATTAGGATGCTGCTTAGAATGATTATATTTTTTTATAAACCCCTTAAAACTTTTAATTATACTATGTTCTTTCCCTTTTAAAGCATTAAACTCATTTTGTCGAATACTTGGATGCCTATTAGCATTTATATCTTTATGTTCTATTGGTACTGCCTTAGTAAAATCAATTCCACATTTATTTTTCTTATCTGACCAAAATACATAATTATGATTAATATTAGAACGTAATGGAATTGCCCATAATTGATTATTAACTGATATAGCAATTTGCACGTAAGGACGATCTTTTTTTTGAAGAATCTCAGGATAATTAATTTGTGGATGACGATTATAAAAATTATTGTCTAGATAAATATATTTCATTATTTCTCCTATAATAATAATAGCCCTCTTCATAATGAAGAGGGCTATTTCATCGATTGAGCTTTTTTTATTTTACGAGGCGTGCTCTACGACCTCATCATCGATTGAGCTTTTTTTATTTTACGAGGCGTGCTCTACGACCTCATCATCTATATATATTATATCAATACTTTATATAAATATCAATAAATTAAAACTCTACAAAGCCTCTACCTGGTTTAGAATCTACATCCATTCGCTTTAAATCTGTTTTTTCTTTTTCAGTACGTTGTTCAGGATCAGAAGTTACTTGAAAATCTTTAGCTCTTCTTTTGTTTGCAGCTAATTCATTTTCATATTGAATGATTTTTTCTTGTAAATCTTTATTAATTGCATTTGCTCTAGTTTTTGCATTTTGTAATACAGTATCAGTAGTAACTATATCCATTTCATTATCAACCTCTTGAATATCTAGTAACCCGTTTGTATTGTTACCTAATTTTCTTAGAGATTCAATTATAGAAATATTCGAATCTGCAATTGAAGATAATCCTATTGCAATTTTTTGAGATTCTAAATTAGCTTTACCCACAATATGATTATTATCTACTTTCTTTTTAATATAATCGTATTCATAATGAATATCTTGTGGTGAATATTGAACTTCTTCCCATCCTTTTTCTGGATTATTTAAGTCTAAGTGAATTAAACCATTAGACATTTTCATTACAGAATTAACATTAGAACGTAATGTATTAACATTTTTTATTACATGATCGATAGAAGATTTAACACTTTGTATCGCTTGTTGAGCTTGTTTAACAGTATCAATGCTATGTTGTAACCTAGCTTTAATTTGTTCAAGTTTTTCTTGTTCTTTTTTTACCCATTCAATCATTTGCTTATATCTTGATGAGTCATGTACATTGCCCCCTCTAAAATGAAATCTAGCGGATGCTTCAGGTATTTGAACAATATTTAAAAAAGAGAAAATCAATGTAGTATATACCATTACTTTAGCTATTTTTCGCATTTTCCCATTGATTAACAAATTCAACCACCCCTTCTCCAAATAACCAAACTGGTGTAACTACAGATTGAATCTCATCTCTTTTAACAGGGCCAAAATAACGACTATCATAGCTACGAATTGGAATATTCGCTACAAAATATTCATCACTAGATAGTGTATATATACCATTTGGTAAATGTTGTAACGGCATACCATTAGATGTATACGATAATGTTGGATATGACTCTGTATTAATTCGAACATCAGAATCAGTAACTGTCATTATATCGCCAGGCATTCCTGCAATATGTTTCAATAGTAATTGTGGAGGACGTTTCGAACCATAAAATTGTTCTAATCTATGATTTTCTTTGACCATAACAAATACATTAGGTTTTAATTCTTGATCATTTGAAATCATATATACACCCATAGGCGCTGATGACGTTATATTCACATAAAATGGACTATGAATAAGCCCAGAGCCAATGCAAATATTAAATGTAATGAGGAGAACAATAGCAACAAAAAAGATTTTATCTCTTCGTTTCCAATCCTTTATAGAACGTTTCGGTTTTAAATCAAATAACCATTTCACAAAAGGGCCTCCTTTTTATAATTTAGCTGATACTTGTAGACCATCAGCAATCCTATTAGGTAATAAAACACCTATAACTACAATAACTATAACGAATAATAATGCTCCTAATATACCAAATATATCAGTAGGATCATATGTATATAGAACCATAGTCTTTTTCATGATTGAGAAGATAAGACCTATACACATTAATCGGATAGTTCCTGTAATTAAATGACTCATCATACCTTCTGGAATAAAACTGGTGGGCTTTAATCCTGCAAATGATATGCTAAATACAGTGAATATAGCCGACAAATAAAATTCTAAATATACAACTAGGATTGAGAAAATTAATAAAATAATTAAAAATAATCCCATATAGGTAGCAAACAAATTCAATAAGAATAATCCCATATGATTAATCATATCTAATGCAGTTACTTTTCCTAACCATGTCATAGAAGGATTTAGAAATGAAATAAAATGTTGTAATTGTTGATCTGGTGCAGTTATGTCACCAATAGCAGTAGCGGTATCTGGTGAAAACGTAGCATATGACCATTTTGCGGTACCAATAAATACTTTATTGACAATAAATTGCCAACTTTCAATTAAAATTGCTAAAAAACCATATTTAACAATTCGTTGAGCCATACCAGTCCAAAATGCCGAATCAAGTTGACCTGTAATTGTAGGCCCACGCCATGAAAACATAGAAAAATCAATGATAGCAAGTACTGCTAATAAAGGTAATGATATTTGAATCAAACTTTTAATAGCGACTACACAACCATCTACAATAGAATCAACAATCGTTCTAATAGAAGAACCCATTTTATAGATATACGAAAAATCTAATCCTAAAGGTCTATTAAGTGCATTATTCATACTAAAATAATTAATAATGGAAGGAACACCTGCTTGATAACCTACACCAGGATCACCTGTTTTTAAACGGTTATAAATAGCAATGTAATTATTCATATGTTCCACAATTGCAGGGATACTAAAATCACCCATGTTACCTGCCCCACCATTATATCCTGTATAAGCAACAGCAGGATCACCATTAGCAGCTTCAAGCATTTTAGCATAATAATAAACAGAACCATGTATATTTTTAGTTACATCATAAATATCATTTTGTGAGTTTAAATCGTAATCTGACCAATATTCATAACTTAATTGACCTAAACCATATCCTAATCCATCCCCCGCTGGTTGAGTAATCCAACTAGATTCTGTTTCAAATAAGGCAAGTAAAGCTGTTTTATCGTAAATTCCATATCGATCTGCTTCTTCCCAAATCCGATCAACAATATAATGTGGATCTTCATTAGTATATTTTGCAACATAATCATAAGCTAATTCTTTACTAGTCCCAATATCAACGTGATTATTAGCCGTAATTGCATAAGATGTATTGTAATTGAATATCACCATGAGCGTTATAAAAACACCCATGATGATACGTTGTAACGTAATATATATATTATTCATAAACCATCACCTTATGAACGCTTATATCCTTTAATATTGGACAATTTTCTAGATATAGTAGAAGCTGTATTTTCACGAGCTACTGCATTTAAGAATGAATTCTTAGCTGCATTAATTTGATGTCGATAAGTTCCTTTAGTAACAGTACCTAAATGATTAGCTGCTCCCCTCATTGAATTATAAATAGCGCCTCTAACAGTATTGGAATTTGCTGCAGCTACACCACCTGCACGAATAGCATCACCACCAATTCGAGATGCATTAACCATGCCTCTAAATGCAGATGCACCACCTGCCCCCATGAATCTAGCAGTTGTAGCGCCTGCGCCTACAGCAGTAGCAGCAGATTGTGCTACTCCTGCAGCCGATGCACCCATAGATGGTGTACCGCTTAGCATACCAGAAATAAGACTAGGTAATTTCCAAATTAAGAAAGCATACATACATGCTTGTAATACAGATTCAAACAACTTTCCATAATCATCACTTGTAATTGTATCCATTTTATTAATCATCGTGGACATAAGACCAAGAAGGAATATCATGATCATTAACTTAACACCAAAGTTAACAACAGCACCTAACGATTTCTGACTAATAAATGACGTATGACTATTTACACCAAACGGCAATAAGATAATAGATAAAGCCGTTGTAAGATAAAACTCAATAAAACAAAGGAGAACATTTAATGCAATAAAAGCAAAGGCAATAAATATGGCAAGAGCAAGTATAATTTTAATAATTCTACCAGGAATAGCGGCCATAGCTTCACCTAATCCAGAAAATGGATTAGAACTTTTTTCTTTGCTATCAGCTGCCATTTGTTCAGCATCTTTATTAAGATTTCCATCAGAATCATAATAAGGAACACCTGAATTTGAAGTTTCTCCATCAGCCATTGGAATATCATATATCGCATTATTCCAAAGTCTATACATCTTCTTTGTACCTTCTACCATAATAGAAGAAGGCTTTGTTCCCGTTTGATGAGCTGAAGCTATTTGGCCAACTTTAACAAATGTATCTTCTACTGCTGTAGTAAAGGGCCCCCAATTCATGATTAAAATAACAAAAAAACCAATTTTAATCACTTTACCTATTATTTCTCTTACCCGCATTTCGCCAAAATAAAGGCCCCACATAGCAGTTATATCTAAAATACCAAGAACGGCTACTAAACCTAACGCAGCAGGCTTTAAATTAACCATTCCTGTTACCGATGCAGTTCTAAACGTATCTAGTAACTGGTTTAAAAATGCAAATTGAACACCATCCATGTAAGCCCTCCTATTTCCATGCAGATTTCATTAATTGAGATCTGGATTCATAGCCATTAGGGAGATCATCCATAGAGCCCTTCATATTGACAACAGATTCACTAAATCTCTTTGCAGCTGCAAAGTTGTATTCAGCCCTATTAGCATCTTGTTGTTGCTTAGCTTGTGATTCCATATTTTGATTAGTAACTTGAATAGCAGTAAGTTTACTATTAAATCCTTCAATTCTAGCTGTCACAGCATTAATTTCGGCATTGATTTTAGCTAAGTCACGTTGTCCTTCAGTATGTCGAGCCTGTTCACGAAGTTGCTTTAATTCATCTTCAGCTTGGGCTAAACCAGCCATAATGGCCTGAGTTTCTGTTACAGCTTCTTTATTATTTTGTTGCACCTGTGCATTAATATATGAATTAGAACCTTGTAAAGTGCTATAAGTAAGATTTTTAGGGTTTAGATCAGCTAATGACATAAATGTTTTATTCCATTTTTCTTCTGTTTCTTTGGCTACATTTTGAATATCCTTTATAGGACTTAATAATCCTTTAAACGAAGATTGCGTATTCTTTATAACACCATCTACAGCATTTCGAGTACCATCAACTGCTGATAATACTTTTTTAGCATTATCAGAAATATCTTTCATTGATTGTGTTACAATAGATAAATGTTTTTTTGCAAGATTAACTTGTTCATTTAATTTTTCAATCTGTTTTGCTGTATTTTCAATAACCTTTATAGTTTTAGCTACATTTTGCGCATCAAAAACAGGATATGCTGCATAAACAGAATATGTAGTCAATACAAAAGCACCAGGAATTAACATAATAACAAACCATTTCTTTGAACGAGGAAGAATAGATTTTATTTTTCCATTATCCAACATGATAACTCCTTTCTGGTTCTATGAGTGACTGATATTTAGCCTTTTCTTCAGGCATATCTTTATAATCAAGCCAAGCTAGAATAAATTCATCTTTAGATAGATGATTTTTTTCTAACGCTTGAATTTTTAATTGATCTTCTTTAGATGTGGCCGTTACAAATGCAGCCTCTAATGGTTGTAACGCAAGGTCAAATACACGATTGCCTTTAATTGAGGATACATAGTATTCTCTTTTTTGTGTCAATTCAGACAACAATTCAATTTGACGGCTATTTAAACCGAAATTGATATATTGCTGTTTAATCCCTTCAGCAGTTGCTTTAGGATTAGGCAAATAAATTTGCGTAGGACAGTTTTCACGAACTGTATTAGCAAGTTCAGGACTAGCCGAAATATCTGATAAATTTTGCGTTGCAAAAATGATAGATGTATTCTTTTTACGCAAATCTTTAAAGTACTTCCGAATTTTACTTTGGAAGATAGGATTTGCAAAGAATAACCAACATTCGTCCAATATAATGAGGCCAGGCGCCCCATCTTCACGTAATTGACCTTCAATTCTATGGAATAAAAAATCAAGTACGCTAGGTACAATATTGGGCATTTTCATTACCTCATCCATTTCAAACACCTGCCAATTACCTTCACCAAATTTATCGGTGCTGTTATCAAAAAGGCCACCATAGGTACCACCTTCACACAAAGGTGCTAAGGCTTGACGAATGGCATGGTTTTGAACCAGGCGTTGGAAGGATGTGAGTGTACGTAACGAAGGTTCCATTTCACGAAGCGATTTTAAGGCTTCATGAATTGTAGTTTTTACAATTGGATCAATCGGTACATTTTCCATTGTGAGGTAATTAATGATCCAATCATTAGCCCAAATAAATTCAATATCCTCATCAATCCGTGAAAGCGGTTGAAAGGCTAATAGATTATCGTCCCCCATAATGTTATAGAAGTTACCACCCATAGCTTTTGTGACAGCCCTAGAGGAAGAACCAACATCAAAAATAAATACACGAGCACCAGGGTACTTAGTAAAATGTGTTTCAATCATATTAAGAAGTACAGATTTACCAGACCCTGTAGGCCCTACAACAAACGTATGTCCAACGTCACCAACGTGTAAAGACAAACGGAAAGGAGTACTACCAGTTGTCACCGTATGAAGCAATACAGGCCCCTTTAAATGGCTATTCTTTTTCTCTCCTGACCACACTGCGGAGGTCGGGGCAAGGTGAGAGAAATTTAGGGATGCCATAAGGTATTTACGAACATTATATTCCCACATACCTGGAATTGAACCAAAATAGGCATCTATTGCATTAGTTGTTTCAAGTTGAGCAGTAAAACCCTCTTGCCTAATTTCTTTTAATGCAAACGCTGCTTTTTTATCAGCCATTTCAGGATCTTTATCAAGAACCACAAGTGTCATTGTATAATAACCATACCCAACAGCATCTGTTTCTAATAATTGTTGAGCTATTTTAGCTTCTTCTGCATAATTCAGCATAGACTCGTTAACTTGATTAGTTTCTTTATTACGGATTGCTTCAATAGCATATTGTAAAATGGTTTTAGCTTGTTGTCTAAAGTTATCTTCAATATCTTTTAATACCTGCATAGCATCCATTTTAGACAATGCATGATAACGACTAGACCAACGATATTCAAACCCTAAACGATTTAAAATATCAAAAAAACCTGGATGCGTAATCGGAGGAAAACTTGTAACAGAAATAACTCTCATATGCTTATCACCAAGTTTAGGTTCAAAACCACCAACTAAAGGCGAATCTAATAAATAAGAGGATAAATACATGGTTGGAATATTTTTAATTGGTTGACGATGATCAGATACAGTACTATGCAAGTACTCTAATGTTTCATCTGGTGATAACACCTTAACATCAAGAAATATGTCATTAAACATATCAAGCATCTTATTTGTTTCTTCAATGAAGTCACTTGTTGCTTTAGCAATTTCTTTCCAATATTGATTTTGCTTTTTTGTAGTTTCTTCTTTTGATTCAAAGAAAGATAAAAATTTCTTTGTCATATTGAAATTTGGATGATATAAAATTGTAAAAAAATAATCATTTTCAAATTGTTTACCACTATTGAAAAATTTCTCACGTTCTGTTTCTATAACTTTTGTAAGTGGTGATTGAAAATCAGCTTTATCATAAACTTCTGATGCATGACGTTGATTTTCCATATAGAAAACATATCCAGTAGAAGCACTCTTAATAATATTGTTAATAGCTGCATGGTATGACTGCAATTCTTCAATAGTAGAAGAGTCAAGGTCAGGACCACGAAACTTAAAAGTTAGTTGCATTGAATCATCTTTATTATAAACAATACCTGATTCATCAATTCGTAACCAAGAGATATATTCGCTTAATTTTGGATCACTTTTCACAAAATTTTTTTTATGAAAGCGAAAATTAGACTTTAATCCCATATAATAAACACCTTTCTATGATATTCTTATTCGGATCTATAATAGTTTTTAGACCGTAAATAATGTGTAAATACATCAAAAAAATCAGCATCTTGTGATGTAAAGTATCTAAATAAAAAATGGAGGGCTATCCCAACAACACCAATAAACCATGTTCCCAAAATAATAACAGCAAATACGCACGTTAATACATTGATAAGGAACAAATTCCGAGGTACACCACCCCAAGTTTGACGAACATATAAAGCCCTAAATAAAGGGGCTTCACCTGTTCTATAATCACGTTCGACCATCCTGCCTCCTTAGGGGATTAAAAACCCAGTAATCATTTCTATAGCGTTAGGAGCCGCAAGAGCGGTTCCTACACCAAATATGATTCCAAAAAAACGTCTAGCCCCTTCTTGATGATGACAACCACTTAAAAAAGTAATGGCTGCAACAGAAAGACCTATAGTACCAAGAACTAATGGTAATGGTCCTGAAAATTCTAGTGAGAGTGGCAATAATATTAGATCATATATAGGGAGCGAAGCAGCTCCGCCATTACTCGCAAAGGCTATAAACGGAGAACAGGAAAGGAATATAATGCTTAATAGCTTTTTCATTCACTACACCTAACTGCCTTATAGGCTTATATTCAAATAATATTATGGAATTACAAAACCTGATCCAGTTGCTCCCAAAGAAAGCATATCCATTAAAGAAGGCGCTGCTAAAGCAATAGAAATAACGAAAATCAACAAAATAAATTTACGAGTACCATCACCACCATTACCTGAGAATAAAGCAATAGCTGCGCCAACAATCCCCATAATACCTAAAATCATAGGTAATGGTCCTGTAAGTTCTTGCATCAAGGATTGTAAAAATTTTGTCCAAGGCCAAGCATGACCACCGATTCCTGTAGTTCCTTCTGTACTATAAGCAAAAGATTGCATTGTAGTAGCTGCTACTATCATTTGTGTACCTACCATAGTAGAAACACGTTTAGCTTGCTGTTTTAAATTTTTAGTATTCATAAAAAAATCCTTTCCTATTAATCGTTAAATTAATCAAATGAAAATGTTGGTAATACATGGGCCCGTTTTTGAAAGATTTCCTTAGTCGAATTAGTAGCAGAGGAAATAGTAATAATCATACTATCTACCATAGTTTTGTTATATACACCTGCATAAGTAGATGCCATATCACTTAATCCTGCTAATTCTTTTAAAATTATATTCACACGTTTTTCCGCATAGTATTTGAATTTTTCTTCCTTTGTCATATCTTTAACAGGTTTGTCCATTTTTAAAATCTTAATTGTTTCTTTATCCTGTTCAGATGTATTAGAAATGTTTGTATCTATGATTGAATCGTCAGCATCTGGCTCATAAAGCTCAAACGGATTTTTAATATCTTTATGAGTATATTCATGACAGCTCATCATATATCACTTCCTTCCTTATGATAAATAATACTTGTATCATATGATTCTGTATGACGGTTAAACCCATTCACCTCAATAATGTCACGAATAAATCGTTTAGAAGGTCCATTAGGTATATCAATACGTCCAATATCAACAATCACATTTACTGCTTGACCTAGTAATTGTCTAAAGTTCCCTTTTGCTGTAGGATTTTCATAAATTAATGATTCTAATCGGTCTAATCCTTCTAAAGCTCCATTAGCATGAGTTGTACCAAATCCACCTGGATGCCCAGTATTCCAACCCTTTAATAAGTCATAAGCAGAACCATCACGCACTTCACCAACAATAATTCGATTTGGAGAATTACGCATAGATAGCCAAATTAATGTTTGCATCGTTACACTTTTATTAGGATCAGCATCTACTCGAGTTTGCATACGCAAACAATCATTAATATTTGATTGTAATTCGCTTAAATCCTCTAAGATAACCGTTCTATCATATGGAGTATATAATTCAACACATTTTAATAATGTATTAAGAAATGTAGTTTTCCCTGTACCAGTACCACCTGTTACTAATATATTTTTATGTTCTTTTACAGCATTAATTAAATAATCTGCGCATTCTTTTGTAATAAAACCATTTTGAACATATTCTTCAAATGAGAATATGGTAGAAGCTTTTTTACGAATCATAAATGTTGGATTTCTAACTAATGGTGGCAATTGTGCTTGAAAACGAGCATTTAATGAATATAATTCACATCCCAAATGAGGACGATCATTATTAATAACTTCATTAACAGCACCTGCTACTGCTTCAATAAGAACTTTAGACTCAGAAGGAGATAAATAAATATCAGTTTTTTGTTTTCCTTTAGTTAAATCATTAACAAAAACATAGCCATCTTCGTTAATATACACTTCCCCAATTGTGTCTTTTTGCAATATAGGCCATAATTGACCAAAAGAAAATTCAAGCATACTATTAACTTTTTTATTAATAGCTTCTTGTGTATTTGTTTCAGACATCTTATTCACCAATTACTGAAGAATCAATATCTTCAGAAGGTTCAGTAGACAGAGCCTCTAAGTATGCTTTTCCTTTCGTATACAACTCATCTAAAGCCATATTTTCATCACTAGATGACTTTACATACTCATCAGCGTATAACAAAGCCCCAAGACGAATTTCAACACTCTCAAATCCAAATTCTGAAAACATTTCATTTGCCCCTGTAGCTTCAGCTACTAAACGGTCTTTTAAAATCAAACTTTTAAGCCGTTCAATTTCTTTTTCATGCTTTAATAATGCATTATCATGTTTTTCTAATCTTTTTTTTGCATCAATAGATTTTTTCAGCGCTGTAAATAACGCACTTTTTTTAGCCATATTATCACCTAAATTATTTTTTCAATTATAATATCATCTATCATATTAGAGGATTTTTTAGGTTCCTGTGTTTTTTGTTGTTTTTGCCCATTAGAAGATTTTAATTTTGGAATAACATCTGATTTAACAGGTGCATTCATAACACGAGAACTAAAATACGAATCCATATAATACTTTACTTTTTCCGTTAAAATAGGTTTTTCGCCAGTCATAAAAATCAATTCTTTGTCACCCATGCGTTTTGATTCGTCAGCCGTCATTAAACTTTTCGCAATGTAACTATTACTATGGGATTTACCTTGAAAGAATCCAGGTTGTTTAGACCATGTTTCGACTTCTTCAGTATATTTACCAAGTTGCTTCTCAATTTCATCTGCTGTAACCGTATCATTTGGAGCATAAAAAATCTGAATATGACAGTTAGTTACAATAGAATTTTCTTTCGTATAAATTTTTTGTAACTGTGGTAAACCTTGGCAAATCATAAACGCTTTTAATCCATACCCCGCAATATAGGCTAGCTGTTCTTCAAAGGTATCCATACGCCCCAGTGCAGGAAATTCGTCTAGTAACAATAAACACCTATGCTTAAAGGTATCAACTTGTTTACCATCTTCAAATTTCATATCTCGAGTGTTATGGCGAACAATCATTTCTACAAGTAAACGGAATAATGGTTGAATACGTTTAATATCAGAAGGCGGAGTAATTAGATATAACGTAACAGGATCCTTGTAATTCATAATGTCATACAATGTAAAATCACTTTCATATGTATTCATAGCAAGAACAGGATCAGAATATAAAGTTAATAAGGCATTAGCGGTAGAAACAACGGAAGCCCGTTCATTTTCCGCTTTTGAAGCAATATCAATAAACGATTCAAACGCAATAGGATGCGTTGTATTAAGACCTGGAACAGTTAGATTAGTAGCTTCTGGATATAAAGTACGCATATGTTCTGTATTGACAGTAATCATTTTGCGTTCCCCATAGGTTTTACTATTACGATCAGCATCAATCGTTTCCATTGGCATCCCTTCTTCTGGCCAATGTTTATATTGAGTTAACGATTCAACGGATTCAAAAAAACCTAATGCTTTATAGTTTCCAGGGTTATCTGGATCTGGTACTAATGAATTTTTTAACGTACTAGCCAATTGATTCAACGTTAGAGGTGCATTTTCTGTAGGATTAATAATATGTGCATAGTGCATATGACATATCAATCCTACAAGCAAGTTACGAGCAGATAATTTCCAGTGATCCAAATCGCCTTTACCTTCAGGGTCAACAATAATCCCTGCGACGTTCTGAATGTCACTAATTTCATATTTTGTACCAAATCTTACTTCATTAAACGGATTAAATCGTGCCGAAGTTCCATCGGATGCAGTAGGTTCAAATTTTATAACCTTTTGACCCATTACTTTTTGACGATAGCCTGCGGTTATCCCCCAGTTTTCACCTTTAATATCGGTTACAATACAAGAGCCTTTCCATTCCCCTAATAGTGTTGGAACAATTAAGCCAACGCCTTTACCAGAACGAGTTGGTGCTAAGACAATCATATGATGCTTATCATCATGCTTAATATACTTGTATTTGTATAAACCGAGTTTTTTACCCCATGTCATTAGCCATGAATTAATTTTTTGAGGTGAAATAAATGTTCCTAATACATTAGTCAATGCTTCTTTACGGAGTAATCCAGTTTCTTGAATCCCGCAAATAACACCAGATTTAGGGAAGAATCCCATTTTTTTAATGTCAGCAAATTCAGCATAGGATGCATTACCATGATAATCTTTTACTGTTTTTTTCATGTTAGCAAAACTAACACCAAACATAGCAACAATCCAAACTAATAAAGGTAGTGCAGACTTCATTACTAATGAAGGTACATATTTACCAAATAAAGCAATCCAGACTAAATATTTGAAAAACCAATAATAAGGCGTTGCACCGATAGTAAATAAAGGTTGCCCTATTAATGGATCATAATGAACATAAGAGGCTAATAATTGAGTAGAACAAGCTAACGCTATACATAATGTAATCAGGGCTAATAAAACCCTAATCATGATTATTCACCATAATAAGGTTCAAGTGCTAAATCAGAATTTAACATCACATTGAATTCAAATCCTGGACGAATAATAGCCGTTGCACCAACTTCCAATTTTTTCTTAACAATCTCATTGCCAGTGTTTAACACATTAGAAATTGCATGATTAATGGCTTCTTGGCCAGATGAGCGATTATCAGAACCACTTCCATCACTAGAAGAACCTGCAATACCTGCTAATAGACTAGTGATAAAGGATGCGCCAACAGCTTTACCAGTATGTTCGGAATATAAATCTTTTACACCACCAAAGCCCATTGCATCAACACCTAATGAATTGTTTAAAGCAACACTATTGCCATCAGGGAACATAATCCGAGTAAATTTGACAGATACACGACCTGCATTCATTCCACTACCATCATATTCACCAATTAGACGAGAACCAGCAGGGATAAGAATAGAGGAACCTGTTATTGAATCATATACATTTTCACGAACTTGCGCCGTTACAGAGCCATTAAGTGAGGAATCAATACCAGTTATAAGTGTTACTGGTACAAGAGTACCTGTTAGCAACACACGATCAGCGGATGTATAACTACTATAATCAGGAGTACTTGTTGTTGTAGAAGAACTAGAATCAGAACTATCACTAGAATCCGAAACAGAATCACTAACAGCATTACCACCACTTAATGCAAACGCAATAGCACTAGCATATGGATTATTACGACTTGTGATAGAGCTACCACCTGCATTTCCAGATACCGATTGATAGTTAGAAGAACCACCACTAGAAACTGGAGCAGAAGCATTATAAGAACCTGTTCCTACACGATTAGGAACTTGTCTAACGGTATTATTACCGCTTGCTTGTGGTACAGTTTGTGTACCTGCAACATTACTATAACCAGGGGCGCCTGTTTTTTTCTTAGAGGCTGCATCTAGTTTTTTCTCATTATCATACTGTCCCATTGATGCATAAGAATCGAACCCTAAATCAGGGCCTGCTACAGAACCGCCATTAGCACTATTTACGCCAACAGAAGAGCTTGATTGATTAGAATTAGTCTTATTATTACCACTATCCATATTATGCATTACCATAGCAGCTGCTGAACCAAATGCAATAAGGCCTATAGCACCATATACAGCGCCTTTTTTAAAGCCTTTTACAGCAGGTTTAGTATCATCATTAGAGAATGTAGCGGCTTCTACATCATCATCAAAGCTTTCTGTATCATTAAGTTGTTCCTCATCGGGTTTATGTTCATTACGAGATGTATCACCTAATTCAGCTTCTGTTTCAGAATCAAAATTAGTAAATTCATCAGGTTCACGTTTACCTAATATCTTATTAAACATATCTCTAATAGACATTATTTAGTTCCTCCTTTCTGTAGATTAGCAATTCTATCTTTTAGAGGAACCCAATCAATTGAATGATCAGGATTTGTTGTGGCAACGCTAGTTACATTGCTCACAGGATTATTATCACTATCACGAGTAATAATGATACGAGGTTTACCTTGTATATCTATTTTAGCGTGATTAACCGTATCTTTAATAGATTGTTGCAAGGCTTGTTTAACTTGATCCAAATCAGATGATTTACTTTGTTTATCAGTCTTAATTTGTTCTGTATTTACTGATTGAAGAGGAATACCCACTTCATTATTATGAACAGAAGGTACTATATCAACTTGATTAAGAGTTTGATTTAACTCTTTTACCTTAACAGGTTTAACGCCTGCTTCTTTATTATTGACAACAGTTAAATACGAATCTGTTTTAAATCGGAGTTGTAAACGAGCTAATACGGTATCAATAACAATATAATGACCTTGCAAACGACTATTTACCATAGATAATTTACCTTTTTTATCAACAGAGTATACTACAGGTAAATTTCTAATGTTTGTTGTAGGTACTTCAATATATGTCTTTATACCATCATCCCAAATACTATTAGGAATTAACGTTTTCCGCACATTTTGTGCTTTTTCATACTTATAGTCACGATTGATTTGCTCTACTGTACCAGTAGAATCTTTTTGAGTACTACTTTGATTAATGGTAGTAGTTGAATCTACAGCAGGCGTTAGATTGTTAAAAGATACAACATCATCATAGTACTCATCTTGTCTAACAATAAAACGATACGAACGTTTATTAGTATTAACAATCAAGTTTGTAGTTTTAGCTTCTTTCACTACAGGTTTTAAGTATACATGAGGTGTTTGATCAACTACAGCCGTTGATACTTTCCAATCATCAGTATTACCTGCAACGATGCTAGTTAGTTTTTCATTACGACCAAGTGTTAAGTCCGTTAAATACCCTAGCTTACCACGCACTTTAAATTGATTGTTTTGATCATACGTGTAGACAACATTTGAGCCTGTTAAATTACTATCATGAGGTGTAATATAACCAGGTTCAATAGCAGCAAACGAAGTACCACCTATACACATAGTTGCAAGTGACATAGCAATACATAATTTACGAGCTTTAGATTTCATTACTTGTCACCTGCCTTCTGATTTTGTTGAGCTTTATTAGCCTTTTTAGCAGGTTCATTACTTTGTGCAGCATTTTCAAGGCTGAAGGAAATATCTGTAATTTTAATTCCAAGTGGATTTTTATATAAATCAGCTTCAGTTCCTAATTCACCAGTTTTAATAGTAAACGTACCAATATAGTTTTGTTGAGTACCTTGACCACTATTAATACCGTAATCTACTTCTTGCCAACGAATTTGATATGTATTATCCGAGTTAGATAAGCGAGTAATACCAAGTACAGTAGGTTCTACGGTAGAAGAGCCAAGTTTACTGAAATGGCCTTGTGATTCACTAATTGCATTAAGTTTCTTAGCTGCTCCTTCTGTTAAGAATATTTGAGCATCTTTCCAGTTCTTTTGATATACCACTGGATCAAGTGGTACTGTACGAACTTTTTTAATAAAGTCCGTTAAGAAGTACTTTGTTTCTGCCTCTGTGGGCTTATATTCTTGCTGTGTAACAGGACCTACAGCATCAGTATAACCTGTTACTTTATCTGCACGAATAATAAACGGAATATATTCACTCCGTGTTGCCAAGTAGCCTGCTGATATAGATGCTACTAACGCTACTAGCGTTGCACCAACAGCAATCTTCTTGAAAGTGTTTGCACTATCTAAGATTCGCTCGACATATGAGAAGTGTTCTTCTCTACCTTTGAGGAACGGATCTAAGGCAGTGCCTTTTTCTTTAAAATCTGTCAAAGAAAATACCTCCCTTTTTTAATATGAGAAATAAAACCAGATAATTAAATTATCTTACTATATCATAATCTATAATTCAGTGAATGACAATTAAAAAATTCATGTTATTTTAAAATAATATGAAACACTATTTTGAGTTCTGATTAAAATTATTATTTTCTTCTGTTAAACATAAGAATTAGAATTTTGAATAAAAACAATCAGAAAAAAGTGCCTTTTTTTTCTAATTATTTTTTATATCTTTTTTCTTCTTTTTAGGGGGTGGCCCGAGGTGCATGAATACTGGGGTTTTCAGACCCATATGTACCCATTTTTTGAGGTTAATGCACCCGTTTTTTGAATTTAATGTATCCGTTTTTTGAGGTTAACGTACCCGTTTTTTGAATTTATCCACAGGCTATTTTGTAAAAAACTTAAATTTATAAAAGTTATCCACAAGTATAAGAGTAGATTTTACCTAGTTTTATTGGTATGTACCCATAGTAAAAAATACCCATTTTTTAGTTACAAAAAATGGGTACTTTTATAGAATAAATACAGATATTATCTGATTAAAAAGATATTTTTGAGTATTTCAAAAAAAGGGTACATTTAAGATTTTTATATACCCATTTTTTGAGCTAATATTAAGAAATAATAATTTACAAATAATTAAGTACCCTAGTAAACTTGACTTAGGCACATATAATAAAGTATACTTTGTGTAAATAAATTAACAATAGTTTGATTCTCTTTGATATTGCAATTTTATACATATGAATATAAGCCCAGGAGGCAAAGATGGAACGAAAGAATAGCGCATTGTTATTAAAATATCATAATGATTTAAATCAAATAACATTAAAAGGATTAAATGCAAGAGAATCTAATGTATTCTTTGCTATTTGCGCCATTATGAAAGATCATGGGTTAAATGAATTAACTCTGACTTTTAATGATTTAAAAAGAATCAGTAACATTACAGTTTATGATGAAAGTGAGCTAATCAGTATAATAAAAGAAACTTATCAAAAATTAATTAGAGTAGCTGCATATTA
>CAUUEM010000014.1:0-17194 GCA_963544045.1 uncultured Gemella sp.
ATGATAATTTAAATTCTAAATTGGTTCAAAATTCTGACGAACTTCCTGATTGGCAGCTTACAGTTTATGATTCTAAATTCACTACCCCTGATTGGTACAAAGGGACAATAATGTATCAAATTTTCCCTGACAGATTCAAACGTAGTGATAAATATAAAGCAACAATCGCAAAAAATGAAGATACAAGAATTCGTCATGAAAACTGGAATGAGGTTCCTCATTCTTCTATTACTCATAAAAATTATGGTGCAAAAGATTTCTATATGGGGAATCTTTTAGGTATCGAAGAAGAAAAAGATTACTTTAAAAAATTAAATATTGAAAGTATTTACTTAAATCCTATTATGGAAAGTCCAGAAAATCATAGATACTCAACTTCAGATTATTTTAAAGTTGACCCATATTTTGGTACTAATAAGCAATTTGAAAATTTTTGTAAAGATTTCAAAAAAGATAATATTAGAATTATTTTAGATGGTGTATTTAGTCACACTGGTTCTGATAGTATCTACTTTAATAGATATAATAACTATGACAGTATCGGAGCTTATAATTCTCAGAACTCACCTTACTATTCATGGTTTGATTTTAATAACTTTCCAAATGGTTACCATTCATGGTGGGGATTTGATAATTTACCAACAGTAAAAAAAGAAAATAAAGAGTATAGTGACTTCATTAACAACAAAGATACTGGGGTTGTTAATTACTGGCAAAAACTTGGAATTTCTGGATGGCGTTTAGATGTCGCAGATGAATTCCCTGATGAATTTTTAGATAGAATCAGAGAAAGTGCAAAATATTATGATAAAGATGCACTTATTATCGGTGAAGTTTGGGAAGATGCAACAAACAAAATTTCTTATAACACGCGTCGTAGATACTTTTTAGGGGAACAACTTGATAGTGTTATGAACTATCCATGGAAAAATGCAATAATTGACTTTGTTAAAAATAAAGATGCAGATACATTTTCAACAGAGATTTTGAAACTTATTGAAAATTATCCACGTCCTGCACTTGATTGTTTAATGAATCTTCTTGATAGCCATGATACTGAGCGTGTTCTAACATTACTAGCATTCGATAATCCAGAAAGTATTCCAGTAGAGCAACGTCCAACTTACAAATTATCTGTAGATCAATATCAAAAAGCTAAATATCTATTGAAATTTGCTAGTTTTATACAATTTACACTACCTGGTGTTCCTTGTATATATTATGGGGATGAAATTGGTATGTATGGATTTAGAGATCCTTATAATAGATTAGGTTATACTCATGATAATATAGATAAAGATTTACTAAATCATTATATTGAATTATCTACATTCCGTAATGAGAACAAATCTGAATTTATTACAAATTTTGAATGGGTATATACTAAAGACAACTGTGTTGCTTATAGAAGAAATAATATACTATGTATAATTAATCTTGATACCAAAGCTCATTTCATTGAAAACTATCATGGAGAAAAATTATTTGGAAATAGTGATATTTATTCAACACCTTTTGGAATGATTATTCCACCAAATACTTATACTGCTATAAAAATTAAATAAATAATAAAAAGGTAGAAATTATTAAATTAATTTCTACCTTTTTATTTAATTCCTTATAATAATTTTAACCAGAGTTTCTAAGCCCAGTCGCTACTCCATTTATAGTTATATGAATTGTATTTATTTGTGACTCCAGTGTTTCCTCTTCTCTTGCTCGTCTAATAAGCTCTATTTGTAATAGATTTAACGTATTGAAATATTGTAATCTATTTTCTAAACTCTTAGTTAAATATGTATTATCTTCTAAAAACTCTTTATGTTCAGATATAGATAATACAACTTCTTTAGTTAATTCCCATTCTTTTAATATCTCATTATAAACATCCTTAGTATTAGGATCTTTACATAAATTAGCATATTCTTTTGCTATTTCCATATCTGATTTAGACATTACCATATCAACATTAGATAATAATGAAGTGAAGAATGGCCAATTTTTATACATACTACGTAGTTTATCAATATTTTTACTATCTTTTTTTATAAAATTAGAGAATGCAGTTCCAACCCCATACCAACCTGGTAACATTATTCTACTTTGCGACCAAGAAAATACCCAAGGTATAGCCCTTAAACCACCAATATCAGTTATCTTTTTACGAGAAGCAGGACGAGAACCTATATTTAAACTAGATACTTCTTTTATTGGTGTTGCTTCAAAGAAATAATTATAAAAGTTTGGATTTTCAAATACTAATTTACGATAAGCTTTATAACTATCCTCAACTATTTCATCCATCATTTCTTTAATTTCTGGAATATCTCGAATATCAATATTCTCTTTATCAGCATTCATTCTTTCAATCACTGCAGAGAATAATGTTTCTAAATTATAATATGCGGCATCTTTATTACCATATTTAGCCGCTATGATTTCACCTTGTTCAGTAAGACGGATTCTGTCTTGTACACTTCCTAGTGGTTGAGAGATTATAGCATCGTAGCTTGGTCCCCCTCCACGTCCAACAGTTCCTCCTCTACCATGGAAAAATGTTATTTTTATTCCATGTTTTTTTCCTAATAAAGATAAATCTTGTTGCGCTTTATATAATGACCATCCTGATGATAGATAGCCACCATCTTTATTACTATCAGAATAACCTAACATTATTTCTTGATAGTCATCATTATCTTTTACCCATTTTTTTACAATATCTAAAGCTAAGTAATTATCCATTATTTCATATGAATTCTCTAAATCCTCAATTGTTTCAAATAATGGAACTAATTGTAATCTAGCAAAATCACTGCCAACTAACCCCACTTCTTTTAACATAATTGCCAATTCTAATAAATCTGAGATACTAGTTGTATGAGAAATAATATTCTGTTTAATTATATTATTTCCTAATTTATCTTTAAGTTCTCTTGCCGTTCTAAAGATTAATAATTCTTTCTTCAATTCTTCAGACTGTTTATTTTCATCATTAATACTTAACGCTCTTGGATCATCTTTTAAGATTTTTAATAATAATTTACATTTTTCATCTTCTGATAAAGAACTATAATCATTTTCTATATTAGCACTTTTTAATAGTTCTGCTACACAATATTCATAAACACTTGAATCTTGACGCATATCTATGCTTGCTAAATAGAATCCAAATACTTTAACAGCACTTAATAATTCTTCAAATTCACCTTCTATTAATGTTTCTCCATTATTTTCTAAAAGTGATTTTTTTATCTTAGTTAAATCTTCCTCTAATTCTTCCGCTGTTAAATACTTCTCTTCAAAACTTATATTGTTAAGTAAATATTCCTTTGTATTTGCTAATTTTTCTCTAATATAGTAGATAGCTTTTCTATAGAACTCTTTTTCTCTATATACCGAAGAATCATTTGATTTTTCAGCTAATAACCTTAGTTCTTCACTTTCTCTAATTAATTGTGAAGACATTGAAAATGTTCTGTACAGATTATCAAGTTGATCTAAATAATATGTAATAATTAATTCACATTGTTTCATTGCAGATAATTTTAGTGTTTCCGCTGTTACATACGGATTTCCATCACGGTCTCCACCTATCCACATACCCATTGTTATAGGTGTTTCATTTTTTAAATCAATATTATTTTCATTCAATAATCTTTTATATTCTGTCATTAATTTCGTAATAGCCTTAATAAAAGATCTATTATAATACTCTAATACATTAGTAATTTCATTAGCAACTTTTAATTTTTTTTCGCGAATTATATCACTTTGAAGTAATATTTCTATATGTTTTTGCAAATCATTTTTCCACTTATTTTTATTAATCAACCCATTTTTTACATCTCTATGTTTTCTAAGTAAATTATGGATATTTTCAGTTAAATCTAAAGTTGTTTTTCTTTGTACCTGTGTAGGATGAGCTGTTAATACTGGAACAACATTAATATTATCTAAAATGTTAATATCTTTTAAGTGAGAAATTGAATCTGATAATTTACCAACATATGAATCTTCACAATTATTTTTATAGTTTACTTCAAATGCTAAATCAACATCTTCTGAAATATTAATAAGAAGTGGCAAAGTTGAAAAGAAATTCGCTATTATTTCCATTTCTTCTTGATTTAATGATTTTATAATTTCATTTAGCTCATTATACTTCTTACTATCAGCTAATTTTTTTAACTCAACAATCTTATCATATGTAACTGTTGAAGTTATCTTTTTCGTTCCTTCAAGTAACATTTCTGTTAATAGTTGTATCTCTTCCTCAACAATATTTTCATTAATATTACTCTCTAATCTTGTATTTTGCATTAAGATATACCTCATTGTTTTTCTTTTTACATATTATAAATAAATTTATCTAGTATTACTAAAAATTTTAAAATTTTAAAATACTATATATTCCATTATATAGCTTTTTTTGAAATAAAACAATTTTTTTTAGAATAAAGTATTATTTTATGGCTTTTTGTCAAATCCGTTGACAAATTTTTTTGATGAAAAAATCATATAAAACTTAAGATTAGCTGTATATATTGAGTTTTTTTGATATTTTTTTCTTATTAGAACATACTCTAATAAGACTTACTATTTTGACTTTTTTTGACTATTGGTGATTTTTATTATCTGTCATAAAGTCTAGCAAGCCTACTCAATATATTTAATTTTATTACGCTATGATGCCTTTTTGTGATAATCCCTTATCCGTTTTTCTTTCCTTTGCTCATCTTCTACAAATTTAACAAGATTAAACATTATCATTATTCTTAACCTGAAGTTTTGAAAATTTCTATATCCATAACCTGTTCTCTTCAATAACTTTATTTTAGTATTCATTCCTTCAACTAAACCATTAGAATATGGATATTTTAACTGCATTAATTACATATTCTTGATATTTTTTATAAGTATTGAATGTTTTATTAACTTCATCAGAAACGTGAGAATAATCTCTATTAATAAACTCTTCTAGCATTTTTTCATCTTTATTATCGAACGCTTCTATAAAGTCCTGATATGTCCAATATGTCTCTTCAAGTTCCTTATCCAAAGATAACATATAGTTTAATATATCATACTCATTTTTAAATTCTTCATAGTGCCTGTATTTCTTATACTTTATATTTATCTCATAAAAGTTTTTATACAATAAATATCTGAATTTCTTAAGTACCTTATAAGGGAAATGATGCTTACTAAATTTTTTCATTATTTCTATTCTTTTATTTTTTAAGTTAACTACTAACAATCTCTTTATATGAAATCTATCTATCACTATTTTTGCATTTGGAAAAGTCTTCTCCGCTATATCTATATATGAATCATAAAAATCAGTTACAAAATACTCTACATTTTCTCTTGCCTCTATTGTATAACCATTAAAATATGATATTAATGAATTTTTAAACCTGTTTGCTAAAATGTCTTTTACTGTTCTTTTTTCAGCATCTACTATTATAAAATTCATTTTAGCTTTATGATGTTTCACCCTTTAAACTCATCTACACACAATACTCTAGGCAAATTTCTTTTATTTACTATATTATAACTTTTAAATTCTTTCATATCTCGCTGAACAACATTAATAGATACATTATTTTGACGTGCAACTTGTTTAGAAGAAATAGGCGTTACCATATCGATAAAAACTTGTTTATGAATTTGTTTCGATATACGTTTCTTTTTTTCAATAAAGGATACTTCTGGAGTAAAATTTCTTCTACAGTTTTCACAATTACAAGTATATCTTTGAACAGATAAAATAATTTTCACTTGACTATCATTCAATTTAGTTAATCTTACTATTTTCTTGTATATTCCATTTTTCGAGATATTTGTGGAATTACACTTCACACATCGTCCATTGGCTTGTATTATCTTGCCTCTTAATAATTTATATTTTTTATTTCCCTCTTTAATATTTTCTATATAACTATCATCTAGTATTAGATTATGCTCTTTCTCAAGATCAAAGATTTTTTTGAGTATCATGATTATCCCCTTAAAATTTAATCCTACTCACAAATATTAATCATTAAATAAAAAATGCCAAGTCCTGAGACTTGGCGGTGTTGATAGAATATTTGTTTAAAAATATTTCTTTATACGTATTATCATATATTTTCAAAAAATACAAGTGTTTTTTGAAAATATTTTTTCTATATCTCTAGAGTTGTCAAACATTTGTGACACGAACCTATAATAAATAACATTCTGATTAAAAAGTTTTTTCGTCGCCCAGTTTTTTAAAAACAAATTATTTAAAATATATCGAGTGTATTAGCGTAAGCGTCTCTTGATAGTCATAAAACAATGTAACCTCTTTAATCTTTTTATCGACAGCATACCACATAACGAATTTTGCTGCTTCCAATTCTCCAGCAACATTATGTAATTGTGCATAATCCTCTCGATTCCCAGCATGTTTATATTCATGTTTTTTATCGCCATCTACTATGACTACACCTGGACCATATATGCCATTAATTCTGTCAAAACTACCATCAATATAAGCATACACTCCATCAACTTCTTCGATATTTTCTATTTTTTCTTCGTTTCTTTCTAGGAAAGCTTCAGCTTCTGATAAAGTTTTAAAACTTTTATAAACCGCACCTTTAAATCCAGTCACCTGCTCTTCACATTCGTCCCAAGTTGAGAATATTCCTGTTTTTTTACCTTTTTTTACTGCATAAAATTTCACCATCTTGCTCTCCTTATAAAAATATTTCCTTTTAAATTATACTATATGAAAAATATTAAGTAAATTTTTTTAAAAAAATTAAAATAAATTTAAGAAAAATTATTTTTTTAGTATAGATACATTTTTTGAAACAAGAAAAAACCATAAACAAGCCTATACAAATATTCTCTTAACTTTTTTCATAAATAATAAAAAAACTAAATTTGAAATATTATTTTAAATTAGTAAGTATAATTTTTATTAATCCAAGAAATTTTATTTTATTTTTTATATAAAAGATACTGATAATCTATTTCAATTGAAGCGTTTTTATGCTATAGTATAGGTGTCTATTATTTTGAAAGGTTGTTTTAATAGTTTTTATGTAAACAGACTAAGGAATTTAATTCATCTTTAATCAACCTTGAAAAATTAATATTAGAATAAATTATTATATTATATGTAAAAGGAGACATTCCATGAAAACAAATAAATTATTAAAATCAAGTATGAGTGTTGCATTGGCACTTACTATATCTTCTATCACAGCTCAAGCTTGGCCAACAAATAGCAATATAGCAAAAGCTGATTTCGGAGATACTGCAGCCACTCAACAAACTAAAGCTGAGCTAAATGAAATAATAAATAAGATTTTTAACGATCAGTCTATCACAAATAGATACTTGGGAACTACTTTTTTCCACAAAACTTCTAACTTCCCTTATTACCATGTAACATTTGAAAATCACCAAGTTCCAGATGATGTTATCGATACAACTCCTTGGTATAACATGTGGAGCGAAGCTGCCGCCGCAAAAGCAAAACTTGATGCTAATTCATATACAGAAAAAACCGCACAAAATGCAATAAACACTTTAAAATATTATATTCAACTTTATAACTTTGATGTGAACCATGATTTAAAAGATGACGGTTTTTATACTACTACCGATTTTAAAACTCCAACAATGGTAACTATATCTAGCGATGGTCAACAAGATTTTTATAAAAAAGTAGTAGATAATAAAGAAGAAATTAAAAATCTATTTAAAGAGTCTTTAGTAGGTATCTACAAACAAGGTCAAGATATAGAAATTAATCTTGTTGCTAATCCTGATAAAGTTAGTAAAATTACAAGCTTTGTTGTTAATAAAGTTTCTGGTTTAGATACAAACGTTAAACTAGGTCCTTCTGCTGAAGATCAACATATCGTAGCCTTTAGTGTTCCTGGTGAATTAAAAGCTGAACAATTGGTTATTTCAAATATGACTTATATTGATAAAAACGGCGCTAAACAACAAACAGGTCCATTTGCTTTAGATATTAACTACTCAGCTGCTAAAAAAAGTAACGAAGCTATCCCTAAATATAGAGAAAAATTAAACGAAAAAATTCAAAATTGGATAGACCGAGGTAATAAAGTTAATGAATGGTTACTAACAAAAGAGAATACTTCAGACACAACTGCAGACTTCTCACAAAGAGCCAAAATTAGCGAAGCTGTAACAAAATTACAAGAATTGAAACGTTCAGATAGCGCTAACTACGATAAACTTTATGAAATTTCTACACCAATTCATGAAATGGAAGACATTGCAACATTAAGAGAAGTACTAGATATTAAAGTTGCAAAACTATTAGAATATTTTGACCTTTATAACGAAAAAACATACACTAAAGAAAGTATTGAAAACTACAAAAATTATATTAAAAGTGTTCCTTCATTGAAAAATACAAGAAACATAAAAGAACTAGTTCAGTTAATTAAAGACTTTGATAATGCGAACTTCACATACTTAAGATACAATACTACAGAACTAAAAAGAATAATCGATATCGCTGACAGAAAAATCAGAAGTGAATACGAACCTGTGTCTCTTGAAAAATTTGATCAAGCTTTAAATCACGCTAAAGACTGGATTAACCAAACAAGCAGTTATAATCCTCAAATTAATGAGACATCAGACCTTGTTAAACAATTAACTGAAGCTATCAACAATCTTACTACAAAAGACGGTAAAAAAGGAGAACCAGTTCCTGCCGCACCTGTTGAGAACACTACTAAACCAGCAGAGCCATATAATGTAACTGCAAAATTCGTAGAAAGAGGTAGCGACAAACCTATAAAAACAAGATACAGTCGTGATTTGACAGAACTTATAAAAAATGTAGAAGTTCACGAATTAGGAAACGGTAAAAATGAAGTAATATTAACATTAGAACCTAAAATCATGGGAGGAGCTATTGACTTCGCTCTAGCAGATACTTTCAAATATAACAGTCTAGGAAATACAGATGCCGATGCCGTTGTTTTAGAAACAAAAAATATTGGAGGGCGTGATTACCCTACTAAATTAAAACTTACAGTTGATGCTACTAAGAAAAATATTGAAATAGCACTTCTAGGAAATTTCAATTTTAAAGATTCATTCTCACTAGGAAAAAATGGAATCGATAATTTTACAAGTCCAACAGACTTATATATCGATTACTCTACAAAACTGGAAGCTAAAAAAGAATCACCTCTGAAAGCTTCGTTAAGAGATAAAATTAATTACTATACAAGTAATTCAGTACAAGATAACTACAAAGATTTAAAACCAGAATTCAAAACTTCATTCAATCAATTAATTACTAAGGCTCAACAACTTTTAAATAACGATTCACTAACTAAAAATGAAGTAGATAACATTATAAATAAACTATTAGATGAAACAACTAAATTAGATTCATTAGCTAATCTCTATAAATCACTTCAAAATGCAAAAAATCAGTACGAAAATGATTGGAAAAATAATTCACACTTTACTAGCGAAAGTAAAGCGTTAATTAAAGAAAAATTAAATGCGGTTGAAAGTAAAATTAACTCTCTAGATCCAGTCGATATAGAAGGTAAAAAAGAAACTTACTCAAATGAGTTCGACAAAGAAGGAACTGTAACAGTATATAAAAAACTAGATGAACTAACAGGAGAAGTTCAACATCTTGGAGACTATCTTCGCATCAATACTGAAGAACTTTCAGGAGAAATTAAAAAAGCTGAAGAAGCTTACAACAATTTCAATAAAATTACTCAATCAAAACTTAAACTTAGACAATTAATCGATGAAGCAAAAGCATATGTTGCCAACGCCAAACTAACTCCTGAATCAAATGACACTGATGATCAAATAAATACCGATCTAACAGATTACTACAAAGAACAATTCAAATTCGCTATAGAAGACTTAAATGATTCTCAAAACTCTGGAGCAAAACAAGTTTCAGCTAAAGAACAACTTAAGAAAAAAATAGCTGAAGTTGAGTTAATAAAACAAGGTAAAAAAGAACCGGCAGCCTTTGTTACTTTAACGAACGAGCTAACAAAAGCTAAAGAATTATTAAACAATGATACTTCTACTGAAGAAGCATTACTAGCTGAATTAAATAAACTTAACAATGCTGTAAATACATTTAATAATTCTTCTGATTCAACTCAAAATAAACCAAGTAATCCATCAGAATCTCCTTCTACAGATTCTAATAATAAAGTTCAATTAGATGGATCATTATTAAAACAAGATTTAACTAGCCCTTCTATGGCTAATGGAATAATTAAAAACGTGTATCTAGTAACTGAAAACGGGAAAAATTATTTAGAATTAGATCTTATCCCTATGAATAATGGAACAACTAATGTTGCCGTTATGAGTAAACTTACATACTTCGATGGCAATACTGAAAAAGATGTTCAAGTTCTAAAAGAAGATACTGCCGATGTAACTTACAATAATGTGACTAATTCTTATAAATATCCTTCAAAAATTAGAATACCAATTGAAGGAAAACCATCTACAATAAAACTTAACACTTTTGCAAGTAGTACATTATTTGGTACTGACAAACATGAAAATATAGCTGTGTTATCTGTAAAATACCCTAAAGAAAATGCTGTTATCACTGCAGATAAAAAACAACTAAACGCACTATTCGAAGCTACTACAAGTAAATACTATGATAGTTGGAATAATGTATTTAAAAATGCAAATGTAAGCCAAGACATGGCAGTAATTAAAAACTTCGGTAACAAAATCAACGCTGCACAAAATGTATTGAAAAATAATATTGCCAGCACAGAAGAAATCTCTACTGCATTTACTGAACTATCAGATTTAAAAAATCAATATGATTTACTTATTCAGCTAAGAACTTCAAACGCTGAAGCTGTAGCAAACTTCAATTCTGATAAAGATAGTAAAAACTATAGTGAAGAAAGCATCAACGCTGTAGATAACTATCTTCAAGGAAAAATAGATAAACTAGAAGACTTAGTGCACAACAACCCTAAATCTAATGAAATCTTGAAATTATTTAACGATGTTCAAACATACTATAACCTTCTTAGATATGATACTTCAAAACTAGACACAGCTGTTAAATCAGCTCAAGACAAACTAGCTGCAAGTAACTATTCAGATGAGTCAAAAAATAATTTAACTATAGCTATTACTAAAGCAACTGAATTCATAAACAAAGCTAAAGAAACAAGAAATCTAGAAGACACTCGTTCTAGTTTATTAAAAGAAATCGAAGATGCAGTCAACGGATTAAAAGAAGCTCCTGCTCCTGAAGTAAACAAACCAAGTGACAACACTGATGCATCTAATAATAATGAGGCTAATAAACCTAACGATAAAGTCGACACTCCTAATGATAGTGAAGCTAATAAACCTAACGACAAAGTCGACACTCCAACTAACAGCGAAGTTAACAAACCTAACGACAAAGTTGACACTCCTAATAATAGTGAAGTTAACAAACCTAACGACAAAGTCGACACTCCTAATAATAGTGAAGCTAATAAACCTAACGACAAAGTTGACACTCCAAGTAATGATGAGAATAACAAGCCTGTTGAAAGTACTAATGATGAAGTTGCTAAAAAACTTGCTACTGAAAGAGCAAACCTTCTATTGCCTTTAGAAACAGCTAAAATCCTAGTTAACGATGATAAAGATAAAGAAGGAATTAATAAAGAAGCATACGCTAAACTAAAAGAAGCTACTGAAAAAGCTCAAAAAGTGTATGATGAAGAAAAATCTATAGATAAAATTTTAGAAGAAAAATCTAACATAGATAAAGCATTAGAAGAGTATACTAAACATAAAAATGATAAAGAAACTGTCCCAGGAAATAACAAGCCTGAAAATAAACCTACTCCAGATAATAAACCTGATAATAATTCAGACAATAATGGAACTGTAAATAACACAAAACCAAGCGACAATTCTAATAGTAACACAGCTAATGATAATACAAATAATTCTTCAAATAATGCTAATAACAGTTCTACTGAAGTAAAACCTGGAAACAACGAAAATACAGGAAATAACAATCCTGAAAATAAACCTACTCCAGATAATAAACCTAATAATAATTCAGACGTAAACGATACAATACCTCCAACTATTCCTGATAAACCAGAAGGAGAAACTCCAAAACCAACAAAACCTGAAACATCTAACGGAGATTCACTTGTACAACCAGAAATTCCAGAATTCAAAGGTGGCGTTAACGCTGTTGAGGCTGCTGTTAATGAAATTCCTACATTCGGAGCTAAACAACCTGAAATCAAGAAAATATTAGATGAACTTGTTAACATAAAAGAGCAAATAAAAGATGGTGAAGAAAACGGTGCTGAAGATTATTATATCAATGGATTAAAAGACAGATTAGCAGATTTAGAAAAAGCATTCGACTTACTAACTCAAAATCTTTCTGCAGTAAATGAAGTACCAGAATATACAGGTCCTGTTACTTCAGAACCTCAACCCCACTTAGAGGGAACTGCTCCTAGTAGTGGTCAAGGCGGAAATGCTGGTGAAATAGTAGATCCTAATCAAAACCTTGGATCAGTTGGTGGAGCTTCAGCTACTCAAAATGCAGATTTCGGACAAACACCTGCTGTTACTCAACTATCTGAAAAACCTGAAGAAGCTAAACCTGCAAAAGCTAAATTTGAAGAATTAGCAAGCACAGGTATGAATTCTTCTAGCACTACTGCATTAGGATTAAGCTTAATCTGTCTTATTGGACTTATAGCCAGACGTAAACTTTTTAAATAATCAATTAGTGTATAAAAAACTTTAAAGGGAGTAACTTAAAAGTTACGATTTTGGAAAAACAAGATTTTGGTAAATTCCCAAAGTAAGTTCCAGCTAAGAAATTAAAGTGGAAGTTAAGTTGGGAAAAAAGGAAAATAACAATAAAAATATTCCCAAGGTAACTTCCGGTATAAAACAAGGAAGCTTTACTTTGGGAGTTTTTTAAAAGGAATCAAAATAAAAAAAGGCATGACAAATAGACCTGCAAATCACTATTCCCAGGTTAAATTCCAGTTATACTGAAGTTAAGTTGGGACTTTTCAAATAAAACATTTTCGTTGTAAAAAATAACTATATTACTATTTCATAAATAGTTTAAATTTATTTGTTTGTATCCTTAATTTCTTTAGTTTAAGTATTACCTCATTGGCAGGTATTTTAAAAATACCTAGTAGGTTAGCTATATGTTCGCTGAAAGTAAAAGAAAAAACTTCATAAGCTGATTTTCCGTTCAAATACTTTCTCTTAAGTGAGTTAATAGTTGATATAATAATATTAACATCACTTTGTGTAAGATCGTCAAATGAGGATCCTTTAGGTAGTATTCGCGCAAGGTGGTGTGATTTTTTTTCTATTTTCCCTTTTTCCCATGAAGAATTAGGATTACAGAAAAATAATTTTAAGTTTTTATCAAAATCATATTCAATTTCTTCAACTTTAAAGAATTCACTACCAATATTTTTTCTACTATAATTCTATCAACGAATATATTATACACCCTATTTTATTTTGAATATCTACTATACTTTAATCAAATAATATTAATACTCTCTCTTAAAATATCAAAACAGCCATAATATAAATTCATAATATGGCTGTTTTATTATTAATCTTCGTATATTTCTTCTTTAGCTGCAAGTGTAACTGTTGCTACTTTTTGATCATCAACTAAATTAATTACTTTTACTCCTGTAGCTGTTCTACCTAATGTACTAATTGCAGATACATCTATTCTAATTATTATTCCTTGATCAGTCATTATCATTAAATCTTCATTTCCTGACACAGATTTTACTGCAACTATTTTTCCTGTTTTCTTAGTAACTTTAGCTACTTTAACACCTTTACCACCACGGTTTATTACATTGAATTCTGTAGATTTAGAAATTTTTCCTATACCATTTTCAGTAACTGTTAAAATTTTCTTAGATTCATCTACTACTTCCATACCGATTACGTAATCATCTGGGGATAGTGTAATACCTTTAACCCCACGGCTAACACGTCCCATTTGGCGTACTTTTTCAGCATTAATTCTAATAGCTTGTCCATTAGCTGTAACGATCATAATATCTTGTTCATCAGTAATTCTTTGTACATCAATTAATGAGTCACCCTCATCTAATTTAAGTGCTATCTTACCTTTTTTAAGAATACTTGCATAATCTCCTAATTTAGATTTTTTAACAATACCAAATCTTGTAGAGAACATTAAACTTGTACCTTCTTCTTGAAGGTCTGAAATAGCAATAATAGAATTTACTTTTTCCTCTTTTTCTATCTCAAGTAAATTTATAATTGGAATACCTTTAGATTGACGACTCATTTGATTAATTTCATATCCTTTTAGTGTATAGACTTTACCTTTATCAGTAAAGAATAGAATATGATCATGAGTAGAACAACTTAACATGTAAGCTACATTGTCCTCTTCATTTGTAGTCATTCCATTTACTCCACGACCTCCACGTCCTTGTGATTTATACGTACTTGCTGCTAGACGTTTAATATATTGATTATGAGATAGAGTAATAATAATTTGTTCTTTTTCAATTAAATCTTCATTTTCTATTTGATCTACTTGACCTTCAATAATTACACTACGTCGTTTATCTCCAAATTTTTCTTTTACTTCTAGTAATTCTTCTTTAACAATCTCAAGAACACGCTCAGGTTTAGCTAAGATATCTTCTAAATCTTCGATTAATTCCATAAGTTTTTTATACTCTTCTTCAATCTTGTCACGTTCTAAACCAGTAAGTCTTTGTAGACGCATGTCTAAAATAGCTTGTGCCTGAATTTCAGAAAGTGCAAATTCACTTATTAATCCACTCTTAGCTTCTTCAGTAGTTTGAGAACCACGAATTAAACTAATAATTCTATCAATATTATCTAAAGCAATTCTTAATCCCTCTAAAATATGAGCACGAGCTTTTGCTTTATTAAGATCAAATCTTGTTCTACGAACAACTACTTCTTTTTGATGCTCTAAGTAATAATAAAGTACTTCTTTCAAGTTAAGAAGCTTTGGTACCCCATTAACAAGTGCAATCATGTTAACACCGAATGAACCTTGAAGTGGTGTTAATTTATAAAGATTGTTTAATATTACATTACTATTTACATCACGACGTAATTCAATAACAATACGCATACCTTTTAGGTTACTTTCATCACGTAAATCTGTAATACCTTCTATTTTTTTATCACGAGCTAATTCAGCTATTTTTTCAACTAATTTTGCTTTATTTACTTGGTAAGGAATTTCTGTAATAATAATTCTTTCCTTACCATTTTTCATTTGTTCGATTTCTGTCTTACCACGCATAATTACTGAACCACGTCCAGTAGTATATGCTTTTACAATACCACTACGACCTAATAAATATGCACCTGTAGGAAAATCAGGACCTTTAATTTTACTCATAAGTTCAGCAATTGTAATTTCTGAATTATCTGCTAAAGCAATCACACCATCAATAACCTCTCCTAAGTTATGTGGCGGAATATTTGTTGCCATACCTACAGCAATACCACTACTACCATTTACTAATAAATTAGGTATACGTGATGGCAATACTTTTGGTTCCTGTTTTGTACCATCATAGTTATCTTGCATATCAACAGTATCTTTATTGATATCTCGTAACATCTCCGAAGCAATTTTACTCATTCTTGCTTCTGTATAACGCATAGCCGCTGCACCATCTCCATCAATTGAACCAAAGTTCCCTTGACCATCTACCATTGGATATCTACTATTAAAATCTTGAGCTAAACGAACTATCGTACCATATGTTGCTGAGTCACCATGTGGGTGATACTTCGCCATAACCTCTCCGACTACGAAGGCACTTTTTTTATAAGGTTTATCATATGTCAATCCTAGATCATTAAATGCATACAATATTCTTCTATGTACTGGTTTTAATCCGTCTCTAACATCTGGTAAAGCACGTGAAACAATAACACTCATAGAGTAGTCTAGAAATGAATTTTCAATTTCCGTAGTTATATTACGTAAGGTAATATTATTTTTATTATCTTCCATGTTCTATCCTTTCTTACTAAATATCTAAGTTTACAACATTTAGAGCATTTTCTTCGATAAATTTACGTCTCGGTTCTACTTTTTCACCCATTAACGTATCAAACGCTGCGTCTGCTCTTTGTGCATCATCAATACTAACTTTATACATTAAACGATGTTCTGGATCCATTGTTGTATCCCAAAGTTCTTCAGCATTCATCTCCCCTAGCCCTTTATATCGTTGAACTGTATACTTTTTATCAGCTGCATATTTTTCAATATTTTCTTTCAACTCTTCATCTGTATGACAGTAATACTCTTTTTTACCTACTTTAAGTCCAAATAGCGGTGGTCTTGCAATATACACATAACCTGCTTCTATTAACTCTCTCATATATCTAAAGAAGAATGTTAGTAACAATGTTCTAATATGGCTTCCATCGACATCGGCATCGGTCATAATTACTATTTTATGATAACGAAGTTTATCAATATTAAGAGTTTCTCCTATTCCCATACCTACTGCAGTAATTAGTGAACGAACTTCATCATTTGATAATACTTTATCAATTCTGACTTTTTCTACGTTTAGAATTTTACCTTTTAGTGGTAATATAGCTTGGAATTTACTATTACGACCCAGTTTTGCGCTTCCACCCGCAGAGTCTCCTTCGACTAGGAATAATTCACACTCTTCGGCATCCTTACTTGAACAGTCTGCTAATTTCCCTGGTAAATTAGTAAATTCTAATGCATTTTTACGACGAGTCGATTCTCTTGCTTTTTTAGCCGCAATTCTAGCACGAGAAGCTTGTAGTCCCTTATCAACTATGATTTTCGCTACTTTAGGGTTTTCTAGTAAAAATCTGTCTAACTCTTCTGAGAATAATTTATTAGTTATTGTACTCATTTCTGAGTTACCTAATTTAGTTTTTGTTTGCCCTTCAAATTGTGGATTTGGGTGTTTAATAGAGATAATAGCTACTAAACCTTCCCTTACATCATCTCCTGTTAAAGCTTCTTTTTCTTTAATAAGTTTATTCTTTTTACCATAAGAATTTATAATACGTGTTAATGCTGTTTTAAATCCACTTTCATGTGTACCACCTT
>CAUUEM010000015.1:0-16844 GCA_963544045.1 uncultured Gemella sp.
TACATCTTGAGTTACTTCTACCTCTATTTTATCTTTTGCTTGTACTTCCATTTTCTCTAATGATTGCACTCCACTTAACGTACTAGCTCCTATCACTACTGAAGCTACTCCTATACTTATTTTTCTTATTGAAAATAATTTTTTTTGCTTTAATATATTTCTCATTTTCTACTCCATTTTTATAAAAATATTTTTGTGAATACTTACACATTAGAAATAATTTTTCCATCCCATATTAGATTTAAAAATCATAGTCCACTTCTTTTAAATTGTTATAATACATATCCATAATACTATAAAAATATACTGTTTTCAATAATAATTATAATCGTTTATATTCGATATGATAAATGATTTTTATATTTAATCTTCATAAAAAACTGTTATACTTCATAAATACCCTAAATATAATTTTATTATTTATATATTCCAAAAAATAATAAAATTATTATAAAATAAAAAAACTGACGTGTATTTTTTAAAATAAACGTCAGTTATATATTTTTTTATTTATTTAACTAGTTTTACAAAATGTTTTAATGTTCTTATTAATTGTGCTGTGTAAGACATTTCATTATCATACCACGCAACTACTTTAACTAATTGCTTGTCTCCTAATCCTACAACTTTTGTTTGAGTAGCATCAAATAATGATCCATAACTCATACCTATTATATCTGATGATACAATCGGATCTTCTGTATAACCATATGATTCATTTGCTACTTTTTTCATAACTTCGTTAATTTCTTCTACTGTTACTTTTTTCTCAACATTAGCAAATAATTCTGTTAATGACCCTGTAGGAACAGGTACACGTTGTGCAGCCCCATCTAATTTTCCATTTAATTCTGGAATTACTAGTCCTATTGCTTTTGCCGCACCTGTGGTGTTCGGTACAATATTTTCTGCTGCAGCACGCCCTCTTCTGAAGTCTCCTTTATTATGAGATCCATCTAGAGTATGTTGATCTCCTGTATAGCCGTGAATAGTAGTCATTAGACCTTGAACTATTCCAAAGTTATCATGTAATGCTTTAGCCATTGGAGCTAAACAATTAGTTGTACAAGAAGCACCCGAAATAACTGTTTCTTCCCCCGTTAATGTTTCATGATTAACATTATAAACTATTGTTTTTACATCACTTCCACCTGGTGCAGATAATAATACTTTTTTGGCACCTGCCCTTATATGAGCTTCTGCCTTTTCTTTACTATTAAATCTACCACTGCATTCTAATACAATATCAACACCTAATTCTCTCCATGGTAAATTTTCTGGATCTGGTTCACCAAACACCTTGATTTCTTTTCCATTAACTATAAATGCACCTTCTGCCTCCTCTACAGTCCCTGGAAACGATCCCTGTGTTGTATCATATTTTAATAAATATACTATCTGATTAATTGGTCTTACTCTTGATCTATTTACAGCAACAACTTCTATGTCATCAGCATGTTGAGCTTGTATCTGCCTCAAGACTAATCTCCCAATTCGACCAAAACCATTAATAGCAACCTTTATTGTCATGTGTTTTTTCCCCCTAAAAATTTATTTTATTACTATAAGTTTCTTTAAAATTCATTTTGATTAAATCATTATTCTATAGTAAAACAAACTTTTTAATTTTATTTAAATTCATAATGTACATTCTATAAGTAAACTTATAGTAAGCGTTTCAAAACACCTAAACACAGTATATCATATCAAAATAGTAATTTCAATATCTAGAAACTTAAATTACCTAATTTTTATAATATATACATTTAAAAATAAAAAATTATATTTTCAATTAAAACTCAAATCCTTATAACATAAAGGAAATATTATTATCAACGATATTTTAAATAAATTTTGTATTAAAATATTTTTTGGTTGTCATTTTTGAAAGGGCTTGATTTTTATATTTTCTTATTCTATACTTAATATTAGATAATATAAAAAGGAGTTAATAACTAACTATGAAAAGCAAAAAAGTTATTGTCACTATGACATCATTATTAGCATCTGTTGTTTTAGCAACTGGATGTGCACAAAAATCAGAAAGTAGTTCAAAAGAAGAAAATAAAAATTCTGATAACAAGATTACTCTTTCTTACGATGAACTAAGATCTAGAGAAAACACTATGGGAACTCTGTGGTATCAAAATGCTGCAGAAGTAGATGCACTATACCAACAAGGTTATAATATAGCAACAGCTAAGTTAAAAGAATATTTAAAAACACCTTCAGAAAAACCATACTCAATTGTTTTAGACCTAGATGAAACTGTACTAGACAATATTCCATATCAAGTTCAAAACGTTAAAGATGGAACTGCATTTAACGCCAAAGATTGGGATGAATGGGTTCAAAAAGCAGCTGCAAAACCAGTTGCAGGAGCTAAAGAATTCCTTCAATTCGCTGATAAAAATAAAGTTCAAATCTACTACATCTCTGATAGAACTGATTCTCAAATAGATGCAACTATTAAAAATCTTGAAGAACAAGGCCTACCTGTTCAAGGACGTGATCATTTAATGTTTAAAAAAGAGGGAGATAAATCTAAAGAACCACGTCGTCAAGAAGTTATGAAACATACTAATTTAATTATGCTATTTGGAGATAATTTAGTAGACTTCGCTGACTTCTCTAAAACTTCAGAAACTGATAGAGAAAAACTATACGAAGAATTAAAAGGTGAATTTGGTGAAAAATTCATTATCTTCCCTAACCCTATGTACGGATCATGGGAAACTGCGGTTTATAAAGGGGAGAAAAAAGATGCTAAAGGGCAATCAGAAGCTCGTATGAACGCTCTTAAAGGATATAAATAATCTATACTTTTTAAAAGGGGAGGTGGCCCATACCTCCTCTTTTTCTTTTTGAAAACATTTCCCTTGATTACATTATTTTTCAAGAGTATAATACAACTAGAAAATATTTCTATATACATTTAAGGAGCATAAAATGAAAAAAAACAAATTAAAATACGTACTTATACCTGCATTTACAACAGCAGCAATGTTCCCTATATTTGCAGACAATAACGCTAAAGCAAATGATGAAAGTACTACAGTTGCAACTACTCAACCAGCCGCTCAACCAACTACTCAACCAACTTTCCAAAAGGAACCTAAGGAAGTTAGTAATAAAATTCCTATGACTATTTCTGAGTACAAGCAAAAAAGTGCCTTGGAGCTTGCTCAATTAATTCGTGAGAAAAAAGTAACTAGTGAAGAACTAGTAAACCTTGCATATAAAACTATTGATCAAGAAAATCCAAAACTTAATGCTGTACTGACAACAGAAAACGGAAAAATTCCAGCTGCTATTAAAGAACAAGCATATTCTGATGCTAAGGAAATTGATAGTCGAATAAAAGCAGGAACAGCTTCTTCTAACCCTGTTAACTGGGATGAACAACCATTTTTAGGTGTGCCTACACTTATTAAAGGTCTAGATCAAATCAAAAATGGTGATGCATCAAATGGTGTTTACTTTAACAAGGGCAAAGTATCAAAAAACGACTTAATGGTAGCAAAAGAATTCAGAAAATTAGGATTTGTTATTTTAGGTCAAACTAACTATCCTGAGCTAGGAACTAGAAATATTACAGATTCTAAATTATTTGGACCTGCTGGAAACCCTTCTGACCCATCACGTAACACAGGTGGGTCTTCAGGAGGAAGTGCTGGTGCAGTAGCAAGTGGAATGGTCCCAATTGCAAGTGCTAGTGATGCAGGAGGTTCTATTCGTATTCCAGCTTCTTGGACT
The DNA here is from genome assembly GCA_963544045.1 of uncultured Gemella sp. Lineage (GTDB taxonomy): Bacteria > Bacillota > Bacilli > Staphylococcales > Gemellaceae > Gemella. The sequence goes on from CAUUEM010000015.1 coordinate 3,757, forward strand.
GGATTAATCGGATTAAAGCCGACAGGACACGTAGTAAAATTCCCTCTTGTTAAAACTATAGAAGATGCCAAAGTTTATTTTGATAAAACTAAAATAAACAAACCTAAAACTCTAGAAGAAGTACCTAACGATTTAAAAAAATTAAAAATTGCCTATACGCTTAAAACTCCACTTAAAGATGTTGAACTAAGCGAAGATGGAAAAAAAGCTGTTCTAAAAGCTGTTGAATTTTTAAAATCACAAGGTTTTGAAGTTGAAGAAGTTAATGAGTTTCCTGTTGATGGATATGAAGGTATCAGAACGTATACTGTTGGTGCTATAGGTGGTGCATACGCCCAAGCTGCTAAACTTGCCAATGAAAATACAAAATATAATTTAGATCCAGCTACTTATGCTCTAGGTACTTCAACTATTTCTACAGGAAAAGTAGTAGGTAATACTGATGTTTCTTCTGCTAAACCAGCTAGTACATATATAAAACAAATGGATAATTTCTATAAAAAATATGATTTATTCTTAATGGCTACTAATGCTGTAACAGCACCTTCAAACGATAAGAACATTGATCCTTATGTGGACCCTGAAGTTGAGAAGAAATTATATAACATTAATAATATTAAAGACCCTAAAGAACGCTTTGATTTATTAGTAAAACAATGGGAACCTATGATGAAGAGAACTCCATTTACATGGCTATTCAACCTTACAGGTAACCCCTCTATTTCTCTACCTGTATACAAAAACGAAAATAATTTACCACTAGGGGTTATGTTTGCCGGAAGAAATAATTCAGAGAAAATACTACTTGAAATGGGACAATTATTCCAAGATAATAAACAATTCGTTATGAATTCAAGCATCAGAACTACTGCATTATCTAAAGATGGAAATAAAATAGGTGTTAATGATTATAATACTAATTTTGAGTATAACACACCTAATTATGCACCTGTAGTTGATGAGCTTCCTACTTTGAATATAGAAAATAATACTAACCAAACTACTACAAATAAGCAGCTACAAAGTAACTCTAATAAATCTAAAGTAGAAAATAATAACATTAGTAATTATCCTAAATTTAGTAAAATCGTATTTAATAATAACTCTACTGTTAAAACTTTACCAAAAACTGGTATAAATAATCCTACTTCATATACAGCAATAGTTGCATTAGGATTAATAGCCTTAATATTTTATAGAAATAAAAAGAATAACTAATTACACAAAAAGAGTGACCTGAATATATAAATTCAAGTCACTCTCTTTTTAAATAAAGTTAATAAAAATCTATAAGCTTAACTAATTAATATATATCTAGCTTAATCTACCTTTTAACTTCATGTTTGTAACAATTTTTTCAATCGAGTTAACGTAAGCAGCTTTTCTCATTGGAATATTGAATCTATTTTTCACTTCCCAAATATCATTAAATGCTTTTGTCATTACTCTATCTTGTTTTTCAACAACTTCTTCTTCGTTCCAGTAATAGCCTTGTAAGTTTTGCACCCATTCAAAGTACGATACAGTAACTCCTCCACTATTTGCTAAAATATCAGGAATTACAACGATACCTTTATCTTGTAATGCTTTATCACCTTCTAGTGTTGCTGGACCATTAGCTCCTTCTGATATAATAGGTGCTTTAATTAGGCTTGCTTCATGAGAATCAATAGCATTTTCTAAAGCACAAGGGCATAATACATCTACATCAAGCGCCCAAAACTCATCTAATGTTAAACGTTTTGTATTAGGTAAGGTGTGGAACCTAACTTTAGTGTTTTTACAATTTTGTAATTCTTCGTATGATAGCCCTTCTTCACGATATACTGCATATTGAACTCCATCATCATCACGTTCAGTAACTGCAACAACCGTAGCTCCATATTTTATAGCAGTATCTACTGTATAACTACCTACATTTCCAAAACCTTGTACAGCAAATTTAGCACCCTCTGCTGTTTTACCTAATTTTTCTAATGCTAGTTTTGCTGATAATGCAACACCATGACCTGTAGCTTGTGTTCTTCCTAACGAACCACCTAATTCTAGTGGTTTTCCTGTTAATGTACCAATTCCCTGCTCACCAGTCAATACATTATACTCATCTATCATCCAAGACATAATTTGACCATTTGTATTAACATCTGGAGCTGGAACATCTTGTTTTTCTCCTAAGTATTTGTATAATCCGCGAATATATCCACGTGATAATCTTTCTAATTCACCTTTTGATAGTTCTTTAGGATCAACGATAACCCCACCTTTACCACCACCGTATGGTAAATTAGCAACTGCACATTTGAATGTCATCCAAATTGATAATGCTTTAACTTCATCTCCTGTTACTAATGGGTGAAAGCGAAGTCCTCCTTTTGTTGGTCCTATCGCATCATTATGTTGAGAACGGAATCCTTTAAAATATTTTACTTCACCATTATCCATTTTCACTGGAATAGAAATCTCGATAAATCTTTGAGGATCTTTTAACGATTCATAAACTTCCTCTTTGTAACCTAGTATATCGCAAGCACTTTTTATTTGCTCTCTTGCATTAATTAATGGATTGTTATTCATAACAACATCTCCTTACAATTTAAATTTACATTCAATAATGTATTATCTTATATTATAACAAATCTCTAATGTTTTTGTAAAAACTTTTTTTTACACTAAATAATCAAATACGTAATATTTTTTTATTATTTTCATCATCTTGACTAAAATATACGTTTTTTACAATAAATTTAAATTTATAAATATTACTTTATTTTTTATTTTGATTTTTATATTTTATTTTCATAAATATTTTCATGACTAATACAATATAAAATAGCTCCGCCTTTTGACAGAACTGTTTTATATTTATACTATGCTAATTATTTCGCATCATACCATGAAGCTCCGCTACTAGCCTCAGCTTTTAGTTTAACATCCAAATTTGCCGCTTCTTCCATAATGTTCACCATCTTACTGGTAAATTCTTCTAAAGCATCTTTGTTTACATCAAAGATAAGTTCATCGTGTACTTGTAGTAATAATTTTGCATCAACTTTACTTTTTTCAATATACTCAAATGCGTTTATCATCGCTATTTTTATAATATCAGCGGCTGTCCCTTGAATAGGTGTATTCATAGCAATACGTGCATTAAGATTTGCAATAATTTTGTTTTTAGCATTTATTTCAGGTAAACTTCTTCTTCTGTTATATAAAGTCTCTACATATCCATGCTCTTTCGCAAACTCTACTATATCTTTCATATATTTATCGACGCCTTTAAATGTTTCTAAATACTTTTCAATAAATTCTTTTGCACGTTTTCTTGTAATTCCAAGGTTAGTTGATAATCCGAAGTCAGAAATTCCATAAACTATTCCAAAATTAACTGCCTTGGCTTCTCTTCTCATTGCTGATGTTACTTCATCTAATGCTACACCATTAACATCACTTGCAGTTTTTGTATGAATATCAACATCATGTTTAAATGCATCAATCATACCTTTATCTTGAGCAATATGAGCTAAAACTCGCAATTCTATTTGTGAATAGTCAATTGATAAAATAACTCTGTCTTTAGAAGCTGGTATAAAAGCTTTTCTTATCTTTTTCCCTTCCTCTATTCGTGTAGGTATATTTTGAAGGTTTGGATTAACTGAAGATAGTCTACCTGTTTGAGCCAATGTTTGTTCATAACGCGTGTGAATCTTTCCTTCACGAGTAATATCTTTTACTAGCCCTTTTGCATAAGTTGAATTTAATTTTGTTACAGTACGATATTCCATAATTAATGGTATAATATCATGTTTATATTGTAGTTGTTCTAGCACTTCAACCGCTGTAGAATATCCTGTCTTTGTTTTCTTAATAACAGGTAAGCCTAACTCTTCAAATAATACAACTCCAAGTTGTTTTGGAGAAGCGATATTAAATTCAGAACCAGCTAGGGTATAGATACTTCCTTCTAGTACTTTAATTCTTTCATCAAATTCTTGACTCATTTCCTCTAAAGCTTTTTTACTAACATGAATTCCTTCAAACTCCATACTAGCCAATACTCTAGCTACTTTTATTTCTATATTTTTATATAAATCTAGCATATTTTCTTCTTCAAGTTTCTTAATCATAAGAGGTTTGATTTCAAAAATACTAGCTGCAATTTTAGCAATATATGGATTTAGCACATCCGAGGTAGGTAAACTACGTTTAGCGCCTTTTCCATATATTTCTTCATCACTGCTTATTATTTCACCTAAGTAATTGAATACTATTTTATCAATTTCGCTTTTAGCAGTAACATCAATTAGATAATTAGCAATTTTAATATCAAAAATTTCACCGTTAATTTCTTGATTATTTTTCTTAGCTAGATAAATAATCTTTTTAATATCATAAACAATTTTTTCTTCTTCACTTTCTAGATATTCAATAACATATTTATTATCAAAAAAATTTTCTTCACTAAAAATAAATGCAGTATTATCTGTAAATACCGAAATAGCTAATACATCAGACTGGTGATAGTCTTCTGTATAACATTCCACATGTATTGAACTATTTCTAAAATCTAGTTTAGTGTCTTTATCAGCAATTACAATCTCAATATCTTTCTTAACATTCTCTTCTTTAGTTTCAGACTCACTAATATCTTCTGAGTTTGACTCCTGAGATAGTTTTCTTAAAAATGAGACGAATTCTAGTTTTTCAAACAATTCTTTTTTCTTTTCTATATCTTCTGTAAAAGTAAGCTCTTCTATCTTATTATCAACAGGAACATCGGTATAGATAGTTGCCAATTTTTTACTTAAAATAGCATCTTCTTTACCTTCTGTTAATCTTTCTTTTAGTTTTTTTCCACTAATACTGTCTATATTTTCTAGTACATTCTCTACAGTTTCATATTCAGTTAATAATTTTATTGCTGTTTTTTCTCCAACTCCTGGAATACCTGGTATATTATCAGATTTATCTCCCATTAATCCTTTCATATCGATTATTTGTTGAGGAGTTAAACCATACTTTTCATTTATAAATTCTGGAGTGTAGTAATCAATCTCTGTAACACCTCGTTTAGTATAGTAAATCGTAATATTATCACTAGCTAGTTGAGTTAAGTCTTTATCTCCTGATACTATAATTACTTCTAATCCAGCTTTTTCAGCAATTTTTGCATAAGTACCTATTATATCATCAGCCTCATAGTCGAAGTGTTCTTCATATTTAATTCCATAAGACTCTATTAGTTCTCTAACGTATCCAAATTGTTCTACTAATTCAGTTGGTGTTTTATCTCTCGTTCCCTTATAAGCTTCATAACTCTTATGACGAAAAGTTTCCTTACCTTTATCAAACGCTACTAAAGCATACTTAGGCTTTGTATCTTCTAAGATTCTTTCTAACATTAAAGTAAAGCCATATACACTATTTGTATATAAACCTTTCTTATTTTTCAAAGCGGGCATAGCATAAAAAGCACGATAACTTAAGCTATTACCATCTAATAAAATTATTTTATCCATTTTTTCCTCCTATAAAATAATTTTCATAACGATAAATGAAGTGACTCAAACACTAATTTATATATCATTAATGTTACTAAGCCACTCACATTTAATACATATTATTTTTATAATAAATTATGAATTGTTTCTATTTTTTTCTTCCAAGAATGACGTTCTATTTCTTCCATTAACTCTTTTGGAATTTCACGCCCTTCTTTTGTTCTCTCTATCATTAATTCTAGTGCTTTTACTATTCTTTCAATAAAAGCAGGTTTCTCTTCTTCTACTGCTTTATCCGTATCATAAATAGTTGGCATAGCTATATATTCTATGATATCTGAGTTGTTAATTTTATCATCTAAAAACTCAATTAACCCTTCTATTTCAGTAGCAACTACTCTTAATCCACTACCTAATGCCTCTACAGCAATAAGTCCCAGTCCTTCAAAGTACGACGGTAGAATAAAAATATCTTTCTCACGCATTATTTCTCCAAGATGAACTTGATCCATAGCATTATATATATTTATATTTTTTGAATCCCCAACTAAACTCTCTATTCTATCCCTATCTTGTTCTTTCAAGTTACCAATTAACTCTATTTCAACATTATCAACCTTTGTTTCTAATATTCTAAATGCTTTAATTAATTCAAAAAATCCTTTTGACTCATCGAATTTTCCAGCATAAATAATTTCTACTTTATCTTTTTTAGGGTACTCTTTTAATGGGAAAAAAATCTTTTCATTATATCCCGCCCCAATGTTTATTATGTTTTCTTTAGAATAATCGAAAACTTTTGAAATTTCATCAATTTGTCCACTACTTAAGGCTAATACTTTATCAAGTTTATCTAAATTTAATACGTATTTTTCCTTCATAACAGGATTTTTCTCAGCTTGTCTAATATCAGTATTATGACATACACCTAAAATTTTTCTATCGGTAAAAATTTCACAAACTATTGAACTCAACATCCATAAATGATGAGTAATAATAACGTCTGGATTAAATTCTTCTTTAGCTTTTATTAATTTTCCTCTAAATGCATTTTGCCAATCATTAATCATTTCCTCAGTCATATCTCTATAAAGAGTGTTATTATAAGGCATAATATCACTCATTCCAACAATTGGAAAATCTAAGTCTTTCCCTTCGAACTCTACTTCATAAACGGTATCCAATATATTAAAATTATATTCTGGTGCAGTTCCATATAGAGCTGCTTGCTCATGTTTATATTTTTCTAATCCCTCTATTACATTTGTAAAATAGACTCCACTACCTGTTTTTGCTGGCAACTGTGCTAAGACGTGTAAAATTCGCATAAATTTTATCCTCAACTTTTTAATTATTCTATCATAACATTATACCACAGAAAAAAGGAATTCTTAATTAAGAACCCCTTTTTTATTTATATTAACGATAACCTATCGTTTTATTAAATTCTACCCTCAAGCATTACATGTTGAAGCTTGTTCTGCTGGATTATCTTCATAATCTTTAGGATTATAGAAGGCATCTCGATATTTTTTTGTATGAAATGGTTCTATTAAATTAATAATAGTATATCCAGCTTCTCCTAATTTTTTACATACTTCTTTACTTGATTCTGGATTATTATTATAGACAAAAATAGTTGCATCTTTATCTAATTTTTCTATAATAGAATCTACTTCGTTAGGTGAAACTTTTATTTCTTCATCTGATAGAACTTCTTCTCCTAAATTTAATAATTGTTTGTTTGAAGTTTTTGTAATTCTATATTTGAATTCAGATAATAATGCATTTATGTATATTGCTTTTCCATAATCGTATTGCTTAACACCATCACCAATATATAATTTGGTAAATCCTTGTTCACGTAATAGTTTTTCTGTATTTCGTGAAGTTACATCTACTACACAATATAAAATAATATCCTTATCTTTATAATCATCTAGGATATCACTACCATCTTTAAATAGTTTTATCGGTAAACTTACTGCGTTAATGGCATGTCCTCTTTCATACTCTTTTCTCCAACGAGTATCTACTACCAGTGCTTCTTCATAAGTTTTCTTTTCTACTTCAGCACCTGATACTCGACCTGGTTTTCCTTTTAGTAATTTTTGCCAAAATGCGTATAGTCCGATTACTATTATTAATAGAATTAAACAAATAATTAATAATATATTCATTTCTATACCCCTTTCTTTTCCATTATATTTTATCACATTTCTTTATATTTTTGTAATAATCAAACCAAAAATATCTTTGATTTTTTATATAAATAGGAGTAAAATATTATTAGTATTTATTTTATTTTTATAAATTTATTATAATCTTTATAGTTATATATACATTTAATAAGAAAGGAGGAAAAATATGAAAATCAATAAGATTAGTAATATTGAAAATAAAAATCTTAAAATAGAAGCTACTTTGCTTCTTAACGGTATTCTCGTTGGAATTTTGGCTGGAATCGTTGGAGCTAGTTATAGATTACTTATTGGTTTTAGTGAAAAGTTAGTTCATTCCACTGCTGATTTTATTAAAACAGGATTTATTTGGAAGATAGCTTTATTACTTGGTCTTATATTACTTGGTCTTATTTCTGGTTTTTTACTAAAAAGAGAACCTATGGCAAGTGGTAGTGGTATACCTCAAGTTTCCGCAGAAATAACTGGCCGATTAAACTCAAATCCTCTGAGAGTTCTAATCTATAAAATTACTGGTGGTTTTGTAGCTAGTCTTGGCGGTCTATCATTAGGGCGTGAAGGCCCATCTATTCAACTTGGGGCTATGAGTGGTAAACTAGTCTCAAGAATTTTAAAGAGAAATCCAGTTGAAGAAAAGTATTTAATAACATGTGGTGCAAGTGCTGGACTTTCAATTGCATTCGGCGCTCCTCTTGCTGGGGTATTATTTTCTATAGAAGAAGTTCATAAAAATGTTACTAAAAAAATTGTTATATGTTGTTTTAGTGCAGCAGTAGTTGCAAATATTATAGGACAATATATCTTTAGTTTAAAACCTGTTTTTAATTTTCCTAGTATAGATTATGTTGGACCAGAAATATATCCATCCGTTGTGATATTAGGAATTATGCTTGGAGTTTTTGGCACATTTTACAACACTACTATCAAAATCTTATTTAAAGCTTATGAAAAATTAAATTTAAACATTGTATTTAGACCACAAGTTGCCTTTATGATTTCATTTGTTTTATTCATAATTTATCCAATAGTATTAGGTAGTGGACATAGTTTAGTTGAGATTCTTATTGAAAACAAATTTAGTATTTCTTTTCTATTAGTTTTATACTTAGTTAAAACTTTATTCTCACTAGTTTCATTTACTTCAGGTGTTGCAGGTGGAATTTTCCTTCCTATTCTTATTCAAGGAGCTATATTAGGAACATTATTTAGTAATTTTTTTGATGAAAAATATGCTGCTTTATTTATTATATTATCAATGTCAGGATATTTAACAGCTATTGTAAGAAGCCCAATTACTTCTATTATTCTGTTATTTGAAATGACTCAAAAATTAAATTATTTCCTTCCTATTGCATTATGTTGCCTTTTAGCTTATTTTACAGCTAATATATTAGGAACAAAACCTGTATATGAATATTTATTAGATCGTATTCTTACAAGCAATAAACTTAAGGATGACGAACTAGAAATGGAAGTAGAAATTATCACTATTATATCTAACGATAGCCACTTAATTGGCAAATCTATTAGTGAAGTTTCATGGACTAAGGGTACTTTAATATCTAATATTGAGCGTTCAGGACGTGAGATAGTTCCAAAAGGTTCAACTAAATTAGAAGCAAATGATAGACTTACTGTTATTATGCCTAAAGAAAGTGTTAATGACTTCATAAAAAATTTTGGTGAATAAAAAATCCATAAGGAACATATTAGTTCCTTATGGATTTTTATAGTACTTTATAGTGTTTTAATGCATAAGTTATTCCATCATCATCTACACTAGTTGTAATAAAATCTGCAATTTTTTTGACATCTTCTCTTCCGTTTTCCATAGCGACACCTATACCTGCATGTTTTAACATATCGATATCATTACCGCCATCTCCAAATGCCATTGTTTCTTCTAATTTAATACCAAAATGATTTATAATAGCATCAATACCTTTATTCTTTCCACCGTCTTTAGGGATTATATCAGTAAAATGACTTGTCCAACGTGCTGTTTTTGAATTAGGCATTAGATTCATAAAATCTCCTTCTTCTTCCTCAGATACGAAGACATTAAGTTGATATACTTTTTCTTTCACTCCTCTTTCATAAGCATCCTCTACAACAACAAATCTATCTGGGTCTCCTAGTTCATCTTCTAACCATTTAACTCTATCATTTTTTAGATTTATAAATGCACCATCTAATAATGCAAAGTCACAAGCTATTTTATTTTCTTTAAAATAAGGTAGGACTTGCTCTATATCTTTTTTTGATAGTGTTTGGTCATTCAATACTTCTCCTGTATTTAAATAACAATATTGACCATTTATTGTAATATAGCCATCAAACTTAAAATCAAGTAAATCATCTAAAAATTTTGTATGAAAAGGTGCACGTCCTGTTGCAATAAATATTTTTATACCTTTTTCTTTTAATTTTCTTAATGTTTCTTTAGTATTATCTGGAATTGTCTTAGTATTAAAACTTCTAATAGTACCATCAATATCAAAAAATATCGCTTTTATTTTTGTCATAGTTTCTCTACTTTCTATTATAATTATTTAAGTCTACTACACTTTTTCTAGTTTTCAACTCATAGCCAATTAATAGTTTTACTTCTGTTTCTTCTTCTTTTATTATTTTTAATAACATCTCCACTGTTTTTTTAGCAGCGTCTTCCAAATTAAATTTAATAGTTGTTAGCGGAGATTTTAAAAATGATGATGATGCATAATCACCAAATCCTGCAACAGAGAAATCTTCTCCTACACTCAATCCATTTTCTTCTAATGCTTTAATCGCACCATACGCTAGATTATCTGTTGCACATATTAAACAAGTATTATCTTTAATTTGTTTTATATTTTCATTAACTAGTCTATAACTATCTTCTAAACCGAAATTTGTTATCAATACATCACTAGATTCCAGATTATACTTCTCAAGAGTACGCATCACACCTAGTTTTCTATAGTAACCTACAGCTATATCTTCTTCTCCTACCCCTATATATGCAATCTTTCTATGTCCACTTGCTAAGACAAAATTTGTTAAATCTCTTGCTGCATTAAAGTCATTATACTCTACACTATAAGTGTACTCTCCTTCTTGACCTAACAGGACTACTGGTACATCTATTGATTTTATAGTATCTTCATAGCTTTTACTCATAGTTGTTGGTAATAATATTATTCCATCAACATTCATACGAGCAAGCTTTCTAATATATTCAAGTTGCTTTTGTTCATCAAAATTTGCATTCATAATTAAAGTTTCATAATTATTTTTTTTCAGATTTTCATCAATATATTTTAAAGTATTTGAGCTAACATATGAATGTAGACACGGTACTATTACCCCTATTATTTTACTATCAGTGCTTTTTAATGCCTTAGCAAAAGTATTTGGCGTGTAGTTATATTTATCTACGACTTCTTTAATTTTTTCCTTAGTATCTTTTTTTAATTTTCCACCATTAAAATATCTAGAAACAGTAGTAGTTCCTACTCCTGCCATTTTGGCTATATCTACTATAGTCAATTTTTTCATAAATAATAATAGCCCCCTTTTTAATCTCTAATTTACGTTTACAGTCATATTTTATTATAAACTATCCTGTAAAATAAATAAAGTCGTGAAGAGTTATTTCACTAAAAATACATCTATTTTTTATTTTTCTCCACTGTATTATAAACTACTCTGTTGTTTTGTAATACAGTTTCCGAAAATGTTAATTTAACAGCTAAATAGAGATGTAATATATATGTTTAAAAATATTAAACAGTTTAAGCATTTATCTTGAAATCATTTCCTAAAAGTGATATATTTTTTTTGGAGGTAATTATGCTAGTTCAATTAAAAAACGTATCTAAACAATATAAAAACGCTAATTTTAAATTAAATAATATTTCTTTTGATATAAACAAACAAGAAGTTATTGGTATAATCGGAAGAAATGGTACTGGGAAAAGTACAATTTTAAAAATGATTAATGGAATTGTTAGTTTTGATAGCGGGGATATCCTCTATAAAGGAAAATCTTTAAAATCAATGACAAATAAAGAACTTAGAAGTACTAGAAAAAACTTGGCATACATATTTCAAAATTCTAATCTTCTAGATAATAAGAGTGTCTATTATCATCTTAGTCTTGTTTATAAATTAAACAATGTGAATGTAAATAATAAAAAAATAGATGAAATATTGGAATTTATGAATATTACTAGGCTTAAAAATAGTCTTTGTGGAAGTCTTAGTGGTGGGGAACAACAAAAAGTTGCTATAGCTATGGCTCTACTTCAAGAACCTGAAATTTTGTTATGTGACGAAATAAGTTCTGCTCTTGATACTAATAGTGAAAAAGAAATTTTTTATCTATTAAATAAACTTCGAGAGACTACTAATATTTCTATATTAATGATTTCACATAGTTTATCATTATTAAAAAACTTTTGTGATAAAGTTATTATAATTGATGACTCTACTATAAAAGATGTCATTGTACCTAAAAAAGATAATGAAAAAGATTATGATGAAAACTACTATAATTATGTAAAGGAGTTTTTGCTAAATGATTGATTTATTAATTAAAAACTCTGATGGGATTATAAAAGCATTTTGGGAAACTAACTTTATGATGGCAGTCTCAATGTTAGTATGTCTGATTTTTTCTTTACCATTGGGAATACTTTTATTTTCATTAGAAAAAGATTATTTATTAAAAAATAAGTTTATTTATCAAATACTTAGTATATTACTTAATGCCTTACGCAGTGTACCTTTTTTAATATTCATATTTATATTAATACCAGTAAATAGATTTCTATTTAAAACTGCATTCGGTAATCTAGCTGCGACTTTACCATTAGCATTGGTTTCTATAAGTATATATTCACGTTTTGTTGAACAGGCTTTGCTTAATGTTCCAAAAAAAATAATTGATAGAGCTATAAGTATGGGAGCAACTAAATTACAAATAATTCGTTACTTCCTACTACCATCTATAAAAAGCGATCTAATCTTGTCGTTCACATCTGTAACAATAAGTTTACTATCTTATTCAACTGTAATGGGTGTTATTGGTGCAGGAGGACTTGGTGAATTTGCCTATAGATACGGCTATCAAGAATATGACTACAATCTTATGTATCTTGTAGTTATTATATTTGTTATCTATGTTTTCATTATTCAGTCCATTGGTTATGGATTGGCAAAAAATTATATAAATAAAAAGGAGAAATAATAATGAAAAAACTAATTTCAATTTTTACAAGCTTATTAGCACTTGTACTTGTTCTTACTGCTTGTTCTAGTAAATCAGACACAAAAAGTGAGAAAAAAGAAAATGTTACTGTTAAAGTAGCTTCACATACTGCCCCAATGACAGATATGTTAGAAA
>CAUUEM010000016.1:0-16784 GCA_963544045.1 uncultured Gemella sp.
ATAATAATGTAAAAACCAATCAAGAAATTAAAGAGTTGGTTACACAACATATTACGCAATTATCTAACAACCTAACAGCTCAACAACAAACATTAGAGTTACTTCAACAAACACTCAATGAACCTAGCAAAGCTTTAATTAATCGCTTTAGTGAAGAAAGTGAAAAAGTATCTATTCGTATTAGTGAAATTAGTACGCTGCTTGAAAACCAGTACAATCAAGCTAAAGAATTATCAACTAATTTTTCTATAGTGTTAGAAAAACCAACACAAGATTTATATAATTCATTAGAAAAAGCAATTATCCATCAAATGAATAATTGCATTATTAATGAATCAGGGATCCAATTACAAGTGGAAGAAATTAAAAATAAATCAATTGAATCCATAGAAAATTCTAATCAAGCAGTTAAGGATACAGCTAATAATTTAATTGATGCTCTAACAACTAGATATAATCAACAAAAAGAAATTATTGAAAAAGCTAATAATTTCTTTGATAAAAAGGGATTGATTCAAAATATTACTATTATAGCTGTATTCGTAAATTTATTACTTCTATTCTTTATCTTTATTACCCTATTATTAAGAGGTTAATTATGGATATTCAAAAATTATTAGAAGAAAATCATTTTAATTTATTCTCTTCCGAATTACAAATTTATAAAGATATATATGATATTTGTATGCCCTGTATTGAACGTGATATTACCATGATTATGTATTGCGGGGATCGAATAAGAGATAATTATTCTGTTGCAGTATATGTGTTATCTCGTAACCCATATTTATTATGGTGTTTTTCTATTCGCATACAAACTCATATCACTATTATTCGAATCGTATTTCAAGCATTACAATCTACTAATAAACTTACGTTAACTATTAAACGTGCTGCTAAAATGGCTAAAAATGAAGGAATTCGTAGAAAAGCACTCTGTCATTCTTTATAGATTAATTATTTCCTGTCGTTATATTTTACAAGCGAGGTTTTTATTACCTCGCTTGTTATTTTATATATAAAAATATTTATATATAAAACATTTTGACATTTAATTTTTTTGATGTTAAAATGTATGTAATGAATATAAACCACTTTAGGTACATAATTAAGGAGTTGTTATTATGAAAATTATAGCCGTCGCAAGCACAAAAGGTGGGGTTGGAAAATCAACTATTGCTATCAATCTAGCTACTACACTTAATCAATTAAATTATCAAGTTATTCTAGCAGATGCAGATGCTCAACAATCATCATTCTTATTTGCGGAAGATCGTAAAGATAATGGCTTACCTATTCTGAATGCTGTTTATATTGAATCCCCTGAAGAATTAGATGATGTAATTATCCATAGTTCATCTGATTATTTAATTATCGATTGTGGAGGTCGGGATACTGTAATGTTCCGTACTGCATTAATTAAAGCTGATATCATTGTAATTCCCGTAACAAGTGGCCAGTTTGATTTTTGGGGTACTACTGATACTCTTGATTTAATACAAGAGGCAAATACATTTAGAGTAGATGCTAAACAAAAAGAACCTTATGTATTATGTGTACTTAATCAGGCTCGTACATTTACAAAAACACATAAAGAAATCAAAGATGGATTAAATGAGATTGTCAATGAATATAAGGTATCTTGTGCGCATACAGTATTAGGACAACGTGAGGACTATCGAAGAGCTACGCTTGAAAATCAAGGTGTTACTGAATTTAAACGTTCTAGCAAAGCTGCTCATGAAATGTTATCTTTTGTTAAAGAAATTGAAGCTATCTAATTATTATAGAAGGAGAATCTAAGAATGGCACTTTCAAAAAAACCTACCAAAAAAAACATAGATACTTTTATTAATGCAGGTGGTACAGCACCTAAGAAGGAAAAAGAACCTGAAGCTTTTGAACGTTTAGAACTACGTGTTCCACCAGAAGTAAAAGCAGGAATTAAAGTATTTGCTGCATTACAAGGTGAAAAAATGATTGATGTAGTTACAGAAGTGTTTTTAAAAGGTTGTGAGTCCTATCAACATAAAGATGGATTTCCAAAAATCAAATAAATTTTATTCAATTAAAGCCCTATTATTCAATAGGGCTTTTTGTTTACATAAAATATAAAATAATAAATATATAAATATTTTTATTGTTTTATATTTTTATATATAGTACAATTATGATATAAATAATACTATTTATATCATAATTATTTTGAATGGGGGTTATATTATGATTGATTGGATTTTAAATACTTTATGGAACATAAAATGGATTTTATTTTTATTATTTATATTCAATGAACTCAGTCGAGTATTAATTACATATAATAAAATTCAAACGTTTACACAAAAAATAGAAGAGGCACGATCTAATATCTCAATTGTTCTTAATCAAAAATTAGAAATCATTAATCAATTCTCAACTGTTGTTAGTCAATATGATGAACATGAAAAGGGAATTCAACTAAAAATATCTAATGATTATACAAAAACTACTAAGGATGCAGCTAATGCATTATCTTATATTTATGGTGTAGCCATGGCATATCCTGAACTTAGATCAGATAGTAATTATAATATCTTTCTTGAAAATATTAGTAATAATGAACGTTCTCTAACGGAACGTAGAGAAATGTATAATAATTTCGTTAAAGATTACAATACCTATATTACTCAAATTCCAACTTGTATACTTGCTAAACTATTTGGTTATAGTCGAGAAAATTATTTTAATATCAATTAATTCATTACAATTATTTGCTATAATAAGATTAGGATGAACGAATGAATATAAGCCCAAGAGGCAATAAAAAAGAAGTACATCCATATTTTAATGTACTTCTTTTTTTATAGAGATAATTGATTTTGTTTTATACCAATTTAATTTATTATTCTCATGTTCATCCTCTTAAAAAATAAAAATATTTATATATTTATTTTTATATATGAGGTGATAAGTATGAACATTACTAATTTAAGTTTTTTCAAAGCTCGTATCAATGATATCGAATTTAATAATGAACAGGATTTTAATTCAGTATCTTTTTTACTTGAAACTATTGAAGAACGTTTTAATATCTCAATTACAGATCCTGAATTCACAAAAGATGTTAAAAACTTTGTTGAACTTGCCTCTATTAAAGTTGATGATTTTTCTTATGGTGAATTAGAAAATGCTACAGCTACATCCATTATGAATGCAAATACATTATCTGATGTACAGTTTTTAGCTAATTATTATGATGATGGTAATTATAAATGGAATAGTCAAATTAATGATAAATTAAAAGAGGAGAGAGGCTACCCATACATTATCGATGCTATCGCTAGACAGAAATTCAATGAAATTGAAACAAACAATTCCATCACCACATTTTTATCTACACCTTTAAATAAGGATTTATCAATGCAAGATAAAGATACCTTATATGATAGCGTCAATGAATATTTTACTAATAATTTTATAGATGAAGAATTAGATGATGATGATTTTGAGTTTTTATATCCTAAAGAGAGAGATTATGATACCTCTCTTGATCAAATAGTTCCATCTATTTATGATAAAAAAACAACCGTTGGATTAGGTATTTGGGAATCTTGTGAAGAATTATATAACGAAGATAAAGAAGTTATTCATAAAGCTTTTATAAGTCGTGGTGAAAGTCTTTACGATGATAAAGTATGTGAAACTGATCCAATAATTAACAAACGATATATTCCTCTTAAACAAGAATCTCCATTTTATCAGAAATTCATTAATGAACTAGATACATATATTGGAACTAATGATAAGGGTTATTATGTTGATCTTAATACTGGTTCAATTAATGACAGTCATTTATCTTTTTTTAATAATGATATTATTAGTGATTCTAGCCTAGATGGGTATCCTGGTAATGAAGCACTTTACAATTATTTACCAGTAGCTATTGCTAAAGGTATGGCCACTAATCAAATTTCATCAACTGAAGAAATTCTTACTCGATTACCTGATATTATAGGTGAAACTCAATATAACGAATTTAAGAATGAATTAGAGTATATTCGATCTGAATATACTAACCAAATTGAATACACTATCAATGACAAAGGTATTGTTACAGGAATTACACCATATCAAGGTATTTATAATGATATAAATAATCCTGGTAAAACGGTAATTACTGATTTAGATCTTAAATATAAAGATAAAATCAATTTCTATCATGTATTAAATGGTAGAGAAGAAAGACCTATTGCAGCAATTATTAAAAATGGAGTATCAAGTCAAGATTTTGAGGGTGAACATTTACTACCTGAAAATTTGCGAAAAGATGATAGTAAATTCATTGATATGACAAAAAAATATGAAACACTCTTAACTGATGAAGAAAAAAATGTCTTTGAACAAAAATATAGAAGTGTTGTAGATACTTTAACAAATTCTAATGGGGGACTTAACTTCTCTAAATTTGATAAAGAAACACAGTCTATGATGGAATCTTATGTTCGTTTAGATAAAGCAGGACACCTTCCTCAATCATTTAAAATACTAGATATGGAAGATGTAATTCAATATAACATGGAAGTGAAATTAGAAGGTTTATTAAATCAACGTTCTGAACCAGAACTTTCAAAAAATAATCAACTAACTGCATCTAAAGAAATTCCTAAAATTTCATTCTCTAAACCAAACGAAAATGGAGGGTTGGAACGATGAATACAAACCTAATAGAAAAATTTAATGGAGAAATTAATAGTGTGAAAATAAATAATTCTAATATATTTTCATCCATAGAATATATTTTAGACAATATGGAATATAATTTTGATATATCTATCAATGATACAAAATTTACAACTGATTTAGTTAATTCCATTACATGTATGGTAGAGGATTACAGTTTACCAATTGAAGAAATTGAAGATGGTTTTGATTATGCTATTCATCGTGCGAATGGAAGTATTGCTAATTTAAAATTTGATGATATTTATGTATTTGAAAATGTTCCTAGCTTAGAATTAATCGCACAAAATATAGAAAATAATAAATATATTTTAGAAAAAAGTAATATGCCAAAAATTTCTTTCTCTAAATCAAAAGAAAAATCTAGATTAGAACGTTAAATATTGTAATAACAAAAAGAGAAAGATAGCAAAAATAAAATAGTAAAAACAATAGCAAGCATTACATAAAGAGTTAGAAGATAGAAATATTACTGAATATGAACTTTTACAGGAATTGCAGGAGAAAGTAATATGTTAAAAAGAGATGAAAATAAGTTTTGTTGGTATATTGACGGAAGGGTTGGTTTACCCAAAGATAGTATTGAAGAGGCTATACAAGACTATCTTGAGGAGGCTAAAGAAAACGGTTATAGTTTAGATAGTGTAGGAATAGTTAATCCACTCTTTTTAATTCATGAATTATCTGCTCAACGAGCTATTGAGGATGTAATAAACTTTAGTTTGCCACAATTTATGCATTCATACTCACCAGATTATATAGGACAAGATCAGTTATGCATTATAAAAAAGGTACATATTGAAGAGTTAGGTAAAGAGTTATCTAAAGTATATAATGATTGGGAAAAACGCCATGGCTATGATAAACAATCTTATTTAATATTTACTGATGAAGTAAAAAATTACTATATTGCAGATTATATAAAATAATTAGTTCAATATACTTTATAGAGGTAATAAATATGTTAGTAAAAGATGAAAATAAGTTTTGTTATATTGTTAATAATAAGACAAGTGAACCGAAAGATAGCTTAAAAGAGGCTATACAAGACTATCTTGAAGAGGCTAAAGAAAACGGTTATAGTTTAGATAGTGTAGAAATAGCTAATCCTTATTTTTTTGTTCCTGAATTATCTGGAAGGCGTATTGTTGATAATTTGATATATGATTTCCCTAATATAATGTTTAATGCTTATGATAAATGTATAACAAGACGCTATATACCACATATGGAGCCTAAACATATTGAAGAATTAAGTAAAGAGTTATCAAAAATTTATTATGATTGGGAAAAACGCCATGGATATGACAATAAAGCACATATAGTATTTACTGAGGATATAAAAATTTACTACATTTAGTAATTGAAAGAAGGCTTAATTATGGATTATGGATTATATTTATCTTTACTACCTATCGGTATGTTATTTGCATTACTAATGTTTGTATTTGTTTTTATTGCTGATATATGGGGAAAATTATTCATTGCAGCAATAGGAGTATTCACTACTATTTGTTTCTTTATTATTAAATCAGAACCTATGCATAATTTTATTTTATACTTAGATCATTCAGGGATTACCAATAGTATATATTGGATAATATATGCATTAAGTTTACCAATTCTTATATTAGTAATTATACCAATAAGAAATGCTACAATAGGAAAATCATTAACATTTAAGTTATGTACAATAGCTTTACTTATGATTATTTTTACTATTCTTGCATTACCTGTTTTAGCTATTTTTACTTATAAATTTTATCCTTATTAAATAGAAATAGCACATCTCACTATAGTAAGATGTGCTATATTTTTATAAATTAAGTGTATCAAAAAGTATTATTTTTGATACACTATTTTTTATTGCTGTTTTTTGTATCAAAAAGTTATATAATAATATAATGATACGTATCAAAATTAAATTATATATTTTGATACACTTGTACAGTTAAATCATTCTTTAAAGGACTTAAGAATTTAAAATAATGAAATTAGGATATATTAGAGTAAGTACAAAAGAACAAAACATATCCAGACAAAAAAACGAACTTTTAAATCATGGAGTGGAAGAGAGATTTTTATTTATTGATAAATCTTCAGGTAAGTCTTTCGAACGTAATCAATATCAGGTATTAAAATTAGCACTACGCCCAGGTGATGAATTATATATACATGAGTTAGATCGTCTTGGTCGTAATAAAAAGGCTATTTCAGATGAATTGCGTTATTTCAAAGACAATAATATTATTATAAGAATTTTAGATGTACCTACTACCATGATTGATTATTCCACTTTTAATGATGGAATAGCTAAATCTATGCTCGAAATGATTAATAACTTATTGATTGAAGTTTTATCTACACTGGCTGAGCAGGAACTTAATAAGATCCATAAACGTCAAATTGAAGGAATTATTGCTGCTAAGTCTAAAGGCATAAAATTTGGTCGCCCTATAACGCCATTTCCTGATTCATTTATTCCCATTTACAAAATGTGGAAAAATAAAGAGTGTTCTGGCGTAGAAGCAAAAAAGAAATTAGGAGTAACACATTCAACTTTTTATCGTATGGTAAAACGCTATGAAAATGATAAAAACACAAATTAATAAAACATTTTAATGTTTTATATTTAAAAACATTGAGGAATCTATGGAAAAATTAGAGAATTGTGGTTATTGTGGTCATAAACCTTATATATCAATATATTTTAGCCTTCGTGATCAGGAAATTATATATCATGTAGAATGTCCATTTTGTCATCATATAGAAGTCACTGATATAGATAAAAATGAAGCTATAAATAAATGGAATTATCTGTATCCAAGTTTATTTCCATTTGAATGATTTACTTATTTATAATAGAATAAGAGTATTCGTAGCACCGTACACGAAGCTACGCAAAGATTGTGTACAATTACAAAGTTGCGTGAGGTGTATTATGAATATAGGTTTCTATTTTATAAAATCTGATTTTTTTAGACTAGTTAATTCTGGTTTAGAATGGATGGATTCTACGACGAATAAGCATATGTATTTTGTATTACCATTAAAAAATGAATTATGGGCGATACCTCTATCTAGCCAATATAATAAATATAAGAATTGGTATAATGAAGCAAAGCAACTCAATAAAAAAAATAGATTTCTTATATTTGTTAATGTGATGAATAGAGACGGAGTTCTTTTAATTCAAAATGCTTTTCCAATCACTAAAACATTTATTGATAGAGAAGCATTTGATAAACATAATAATCATCTAACTTTATCTTCAGATCTTATTCAATTTGTAGAAAAACGATTAAAACTTATGAATACATATGAAGAAAAAGGAATATTAAACTTTCATGCAAATTTAAACTTAATACGAAATATTTTACATAAAAATAGCGGTAACCTATAAGTTTACCGCTATATTTTGATTATAAGCCCTGGAGGCAAGAAGGTCTAATTATGAGTTATATCAACTTTAATAATATTCAGTTAACAGAAGTGTGTAAACGATTAGGTTTACCGATTATAAAACATGGCTATGGTGGCAATTATAAAGTTAAAAATTTTGGAGGATTGATTATTAAAGATTCTTATTTCTATCAGCATAGTACTGGAGAAAGAGGAGGCATTATTAAATTTGTAATGTTAACAGAAGGCTGTTCATATCAAGCAGCTATCGAACTAATTAAAGAGGTATTTAATGATGACATACCTCAAAACAGTGCTATATCATCAACTCAATACTCTGTTTCTGAAGATAAGAAAAAAACGAACATATTTATCCCACCTGCCTGGAATAACGAACATAAAATTATTAATTACCTTGAATCCAGGTGTATATCAAGGGACTTAATTAATCAAGAAATTAAGGCCGATCGAATAAAAGGGGTATCTATTAAGGGGCATCTTAATGTTGCTTTTTTATGTTATGATTTAACAGACTATACTCTCATAAAGGGCGCTATTATTAGAGGTGTAGAAGGTTCTTTTAAAGGGAACCTAATAGATTCTGATGGTGATTATGGATATTGTATAGCTCCTAATCAATCATCAGTTAAATCTATCTATATTTTTGAGGCTCCGATAGATCTTTTATCCTATTTAACCATGTATCAACAAGATCCAAATATTGTTTATACTGCTATGGGTGGTGTTAAACTAAGAGTGGTTGAAAAACTAATTGAACGATTTAATCCTAGCTCCATCACCTGCTGTACAGACAATGATATAGCAGGTGATAAATTCTATAATGAACTCAAAGATTTATATTCTAATTTAAGAATACGACGTCAAACTCCTAAATCAAAAGATTGGAATGAGGATTTACAAAATCTATATTTCTGAAAAGTATGTGCATTAGATGCTATCTAATGCACTATTTTTTTACAATTCTTGACCATGATGAGCCATTTCTTGAATATCTTCAGCGGTTAATTCTTTAGTCGCAACGAATCCACCCTCATTAGAAATTACAATATTATCTACTTTTCGTTCAATTTTATTAGCAATATTGCCTATAATCTTAGCTTTATTTAGGCTTGTAGCATATGATTTTTGTTGTGGTCTTTCTTGATTTGCATTAGGCAATTTGTGTTTTTTACCTATATTTTGTTGTGTTTTATTAGTATTATTTTGAGTATCTATACCATTTTTATTGATAATTATGCTCTTATCTTTTATACGGGCTATTACTGCATCGTTAGGTATTGTATTAAGGTATTGTAGTATTCTATCATACTTATTAGCTTTAGCTTGTAATGATTTAATCTTCCCATATAGCGGTTTAATCTTATCATTAATTTCTTGATTATGTTCAATGATAGCTTGTTTTTTCTGCTCTAATAAGTTTAATGGAATCTTAGATTCTAATGTTGCTAAATCTACTTTAGCTTTATTCAACTTTTCTCGACCATCTACACTTAACATACCTTCTTTTTCTTTCCAGAGAGAAGTTTCAATAATAGATTTTAATGCTTTAGCTTTTTTTGAGTACCCTTTTACAATTTGATTTTTGGCCCATGTTTCAATAGCTTGTTCAGGAATTTGTTCTTTACGTAATTCTTTTATTTCATTTTGTAGTTGATTTGCAGCTTCAATATTTTGATGTTTCAAATCACCAAAATAATCTTTTAAATTGACAGCATATACAACATTTTGATTATAAAATTCTTGATATAATTCTTCTTGTTGCTTTCTAACCTCTTTACTCATTTCATTATGGATTTTATTAATTTGGTCTGGTTCTATATGTTGTTGTAAATTTTTTTCTTTATAATATTGAGCAGCAGGGATTCTACGTTGTGGTTCAACATTATCAAATTTTGCTGCTTCAGAAAAACGGCCTTCTTCAATTAGGGCTTTTTTTTGATTCTTAAAAGAACGATGGTCAACACGTTCTTGCATATCAAAATCTTTATAGTATTTATTCGTTAAATCAGCAGCTCTTTCTCTTAATTTATGTACAGTTGCCTTTTGCATAAATTCACGACTTTTACAATATCCAACTGGAAATCCATCTGTTTCTGTGTATCGTGTAAAGTGCCACTTTGGATCATCATAAGTACGATCTTTAGTTAATTCTCTTTCATTGAACATAATATGAACATGAACATTATCATGTTCAGGGTCTGATGAATCTTTAGAATGAATAGCATAGCTATAGGTAAATTTTTCTCCGAATGTTTCTTGGCAAAATTCTTGCACCAAAGATTCATTCGCCCATAATGGCAATTCTGATGGTAAGGCCCATGTAATTTCTCTATATGCATTTCCATTTGCTCGTTCATATAGAGAAGCTGCTTCCCAATAATGATGAGGGGTAGGGGCCCAATCTGGCATATTACCAGAACCATAAGCTAAAAGATCTTCACGATTTTTATATTCTCCATCTCGATCAATATAATCAAAGTGTGCGGCTGCATTCAACTTTGAACCATATTTAGTTTTAGGTTGTGATTTTATATTGAATGAGTAAGTTGCCATTTTGTGTCCTAAAAAATTTACTATTGCCGAAGGCTACTGAACGAAGTGAACCCTCCACGGGAAGTGGCCCATGCGCATTTCTGTGTTTTTTGTGAGCAAAAATCTGAAGAAGAAATAGAAATGCTTAAATGGGCATTCTGTTAATCTTTATTTTACTAAATCGTCTGCTTTTCGTAAATAGAGTGGTGAATCTATTTTCAATAAATAGGTGAGCCATAAAAAAAGAGAAGCCCTGTGAGCTTCTCTTTTTGCTGTATTGGCAAAACCAATACAATGAGATGATATACTTTTCTATTTTATTCTAATTACAGTTCTTATTATTTGATTCTACTTTTCGTATGTTAGTGATATATTCCTTTAATGCTTTTACACCTTCTTCTGAATAAGGAACTTTATGAGGAGTAAAATCTTCTTTAAAAAAATACACTATACGTTCATTTCCATTTCTTCCACCACCATCACTAAACAAATCAGTATTACTTTTAATAAGAGCTACTATCTGTTTAGAAAACTCTTTATTCATATCTTGCTGTGCTGATCTAAAATTTGTATTTTGTAATTTATTTTTGAATGCTTCAATTTCAGATATAGAAGAATATGTCATCTGACAATCAGATGATCTAAAATTTTTGTGTCCGTAAAAAATTTCTTTACCACTTGTAATTAGTGATAATGGTTGATTACAACATGGACATAATATTTCTGTTTTATTTTTTTCGACTATTTGTTGTTTAGTCGTTAGTATTTTATTATCTTCAGATTTTGACTTTTTATTAACTATTTTATTTTTTACTTCGGTACCACTCAATGATACTCCAGATAATTTGTTATCTGGAAATGTATCTTGTATATGGAAAGGTTTAAACATAAATCTTAACCGTTTAATAGAACGTCCTTCTCTAATTTTTTCTACCCTCAAATCTTTAAAAATAGTACTTAAAGATTTAATTGCAGGTGTAATTATTTTTTGCGTTATTTTACGCATATCATAAGAATCTGGAATATCTAATATATGTCTTAAATAGTCTATTTCAACTATATATATACCTGTCTTTTTAAATTGTTGTAATTGCCTATATAAATTTTTAGTATACTTAGATTGTAATTCGGTATACTCCCTTAATTGCATAACTGTAAAATTTTGAGTTAACTCATTAATCATATATGCAAATTTTGGATTGACAGATATTGTAACTTGTTTTGTTATAATATTCCCTTCAAACTTATCGAATAATATAAAACCACCAAAAGTAGTATCAGTTTCATAATATGCAGCTACTCTAATTAATTTTTGATAAGTTTCTTTTATTATACTGATTAATTCACTTTCATCAATTACAGTAATATTACTAATTCTTTTCAAATCATTAAAAGACAAAGTTAACTCATTTAATCCATGATCTTTCATAATAGCGCAAATTGCAAAGAATACATTAGATTCTCTTGCGTTTAAGCCTTTTAATGTTATTTGATTTAGATCGTTATGATATTTTAATAACATTGTACTATTTTTTCGTTGCATTATTGCCTCCTGGGCTTATATTCATATGTATAAAATTACAATATAGAAAAATCTAAATCTTAATAATTAACTTGTATCAAGTATACCTTACTATATGTACCTTAGTCAAATTATTACGGGTACTTAATCGAGTTTTAATTATTAATTTTTAATATTATATCAAAAAAAAGGTACATAAAAATTGTAAATGTACCCATTTTTTGATATATAGCAAAATCATCATTTTAACTAGTTATTATCTATGTTTATTTATTTTAAGTACCCTTTTTTTGTAAATAAAAAATTGCAATTATTTAACATGGGTACACAGCTAGAAAAGCATATATTATATAGCTTTATGGCTGTGGATAACTTTTTATATTGACCATTATTAAAAATTTTCCTGTGGATAACTTCAAAAAACAGGTACAATACTTTCAAAAAATGGGTACAATACTTTCAAAAAACGGATACAATAGTCTCAAAAAAAGGGTACATATACACTCTAAAAACCTAGTATTCATGCGCCTTATCAAATCGCTAAAAATAAGAAAAAAAGATTGAAAAAATAATTAGAAAAAAAAAGATTTTTTTCTGATTGTTTTTTTCTAATTGTTTTTCTGAATTTAATTTAGACTCTAAATAATATTTCATATTATTTTAGAATAACAACAGATTTTTAATTGTCATTCATTAAATTATAGATTATGATATAGAAAGGTAATTTAATTATCTTGTTTTATTTTTCATTTTTATAAAAGGGAGGTATTTTCTTTGACCGATTTTAAAGAAAAAGGTACAGCCTTAGATCCATTCCTGAAAGGTAGAGAAGAACATTTCTCATATGTCGAGCGTATCTTAGATAGTGCAAACACATTTAAGAAAATTGCTGTTGGTGCTACTTTAGTAGCGTTAGTATCATCGATATCAGCAGGTTATTTAGCAACTAGAAGCGAATATATTCCATTTATTATTCGTGCAGACAAAGTTACAGGATATACAGATGCTGTAGGTCCCGTTACACAACAAGAATATAAGCCCACAGAGGCAGAAACGAAATACTTTTTAACAGACTTTATTAAAAAAGTTCGTACAGTACCACTTGATCCAGTTGTATATCAAAAAAATTGGAAAGATGCTCAAATATTCTTAACAGAAGGAGCCGCTAAAAAACTAAATGCTATTAGTGAATCACAAGGTCATTTTAGTAAACTTGGCTCATCTACAGTAGAACCTACTGTACTTGGTATTACCCGCTTGTCTAATTCAGATAATACATACCAAATCCGTTGGCAAGAAGTAGATTATGGTATTAATAGTGGACAAGGAACACAACAAAACTATATTGGTACATTTACTATTAAATCTGGTGAATTAGGAACTGAAGCAGATTTATATAAAAATCCACTTGGAATTAAGATTACTGATATTTCGTTTAGCCTTGAAAATGCAGCACAAAACACTGAACCTGCTAAAAAAGCTAATACAGCGCAACAAAATCAAAAGGCAGGTGATAAATAATGAAATCTAAATTATCTCATAAATTATGTATTGCTATGTCATTATTAACAATATGTATAAGTGGAAATTCATTTGCTGCGATTGAACCTGGTTATATTACCCCTCATGATAGTAATTTATCAGGATCTAATGTTGTTTATACATATAATCAAAATAATCAATTCAAAGTTCGTGGTAAATTAGGTTATCTAACAGACCTAACACTTGGTCGCAATGAAAAATTAACTAGTATTGTTGCAGGAAATACAAATGATTGGAATGTATCAACTGCTATAGTTGATCAAACACCTCATGTTTATTTAAAACCTATTGTTAAAGAAGCTAAAACTACGAATTTAATTGTCAATACGAATAAACGATCATATCGTTTTATTGTTAGACTAGATGAATTTTACGATGATGTAGTATCTTTTAATAATTTAACTCCAATTGTAGAACAAAATACTATTGAGCAAAATAGTACTCAAAAAGATATTAACAGTACAGTAAAACAAATTAATCGTGATTATAAGTATGAAAAAGCACAAAATGTGCGTAAAACTTTAATTCCAAATAGTATTTGGGATGATGGTATTAAAACATATATTGAAGTTCCTACAACTAATATTAGAAATTTACCTGTAGTATACTCTGTTGATAAAAAAGGTAAATTATCAATGGTAAATAGTCGATTACAAGGTCATTATATTGTCATTGATACTGTCTTAGCTCGTTTACAAATTCGATTTAAAACTGATTCCTATTTAACTGTTGTAAATAATAAAGAAGCAGGTGTAAAACCTGTTACACTAAAAGAGTTAAATCAAACTCTTAATCAAAGTAATATAGGCCTTTCTGTTTCAAATGATGAAAAAAGTATGCCTATTAAATCAGTAAATACAGAACAGAAAAAGAGTGATAAAAAAAGTAAATCAATTAAAGATCAAAGTAATCAGGGTTTAGTACAATCTAATAAACCTCGAATTATTATTACTCGTGATAGTGATAATGATTCTGTAAGTAATGTTACTAGTATTGATACAACAAATTCTGAACATTCAATTGATTGGATTCCTTTAAAAGATAGAATGGTCAATCTTCAAAAAGGAGGTACTAAATAATGGATATTAGAAATTTGTTTAATAAGGTATTAGGTAAAAAAGAACCTGATGAATTTACTAAATTTGATTCTGAAACAGAATCTGAATTTGGTGATTATCCCCGTAATGAACATAAACCCGATGAGGAACAATTTGATAATACAGAACACATAGAAGATGATGATATAGAAGCGGCCACGTTTTCTAATGATGATGCTAAACCTCCTGTTAAGGGATTTAAAAAAGGTGCCATATATGGTGCTATTGGACTTATAGCCTTTGGTTCAGCAGCAGCTATGGTGATGCATAATATGGATAATAGTAATAAGTCTAATTCTAATCAATCTAGTTCTTCTCTAGGTGTTGGTAGCACTGGTAATGGTTCTGTAGCAGGCCCTGATTTAGGATTTGATTCATATGCTTCAATGGGGCAATATGATCATGAGAAAAAAATAGATGCAGCAACTAAAAATAAATCAGGATCACATAACTCTAATGCTAATATAGGTACACAATCTGTTCCACAAGCAAGCGGTAATAATAGTGTTAGACAAGTTCCGAATCGTGTAAGTACAAGTTCTTATAATGCATCTTCTCCAGTTTCTGATGGTGGTTCTATTAATCATCAATCATCTGGTAATACAAGTAGTGGTTCTATTACAAGTCGTAACAATCCATATGCAAGTGCTATTGCCTTTGCTCTAAATGGCAGTAATGCTATTACAGATACTAATAATGGCGGTAGTTCTGATTCTGAATCCAGTACTTCAATAAATACGCCTGATTATAGTAGCTATACAACAGATGATCGTGTATTACTAACAGGGACGTTAGTTCCTGTGACACTTATAACGGGTATTGATTCTTCACTTAATGGATCTGTTACAGCACAAGTTCGTGAGGATGTATATGATTCTATTACAGGCTCTTCTATTCTTATCCCTGCTGGCTCTCGTTTAATTGGCGAATATGATGGTAGTGGAATGAATGCAGGTCGTGTATCTATTAAATTTACTCGTATTATGTTCCCTAATGGAAATAGTGTTGCTTTAAACAATTCATTAGGTGTTGATGCCATGGGCTTTGGCGGTGTAAAAGATTTATATTCCGAACATACTGGTAAAGCTGTTGGTGCATCTTTTATTACTAGCCTATTAGCAGGTATTGCAGGTTCTGCTAGTGATGGTAGCGGAACTGATAATCGTTCATCTGGTCAAGAAGCAATTAATCATGCAATTTCTAATATGTTAAATACTGGCAATGAAATCGTTAAGAAAAAATTAGAAGTTGGCGCAACAGCTATTATTCGGCCAGGATTTGAATTTAATGTAATGTTAAATTCTGATTTAGCTCTTGATCCATATTATGGTGAATAATTATGATTAGGGTTTTACTAGCTTTAATTACATTATGTATAGCTTTAGCTTGTTCTACTCAATTATTAGCCGCTTATGTTCATTATGATCCACTAATAGGTCCACCTATATTTACTATTGGTAAAACGCCTTATTATTGGTTTTTCAAATATTTAGTTTGGATTGCTTTATTCGGAAAATATGTTCCTTCGTTGGTTATAAAGTCTGCATTACCTTTATTAGTTTGGCTTGTTGCTATGATTGGTGTTAGCTTTGTTAATATGAAAAAACCAGTAAAAGATTATCATGGTAATGCATCTTATGCTGAATTTTCAGACATTAAGAAAATGGGATTTTTCCCTAAATCTGGTGTGATTTGTGGAATTCAAGAAACTGGATTACTCCGTAAAGAAACACTGATTAATATATTAGGAACATTGATTTCACCTCAAAAAATTAATTCATGGCTAATGACATGGGGAAAAAAACTCGGTTTATACAAATATAAGTATATTAAGCATGATGACAAGCATCATATGATTGTCTTGGCACCAACTCGTTCTGGTAAAGGCGTTGGTTTAATTGTTCCAACACTATTAGGGGAATGGAAAGGCTCTTGTATTGTAACCGATA
>CAUUEM010000017.1:0-16483 GCA_963544045.1 uncultured Gemella sp.
AATACGTACAGTAAATACATCACATTTTTTCTATGATTTAGCTAATGTTAAAAAGCAAATTTCCGCATCAGGGAATCTTTCCTTTAACACTTCTGCACAACTTATTAACGTATTACCACTCGTTATTACATCATCTATTATTAATATTCTCTTTGGATATTTTTCTAAATTTAGATTATCTATTATTCTAAACTTATGCTTTTCACGTTTTTTATGAAGTTTGGATTGCTTTTCCCGATAGTCACATTGCAAGGTATCAATGTATTTCACATTACAAACATTGCATAACTGCGCTATATGATCAAAACCTCTGGAGTATTTCCTTGTATTGTTTATTGGTACTATTGTAACAAGATCAAATCGGAAATTTTTAAAAAACAATTTGAAGATTCCACTAAATTTTTCCGCTTCATGTATCGCTCCATAATATTTTATTTTATAAATTATTTCTTTAAAAAAATCATAATCCCCAAAATAATACAAAGTGTAGTCTCCTATATTAGTAGCATTTATGTTTATTTGTTTTTTACACTCTTCACATAAATACATATCTTCTTTTTTTGAAAACAGATTATCAAAACTAATTTTTTTAATTTTCTCTTTTTGACAAAAAACACATTTCATAATTACTCCTTATTTAACTTCCTATGTTTAGCTAAATTATTCATATATTTTATTTCTTTAATCGCTTGTTTTATATTTTTGGTTACTTCATCAGTTAAAAATAGTATATCTCCCTTATTATCGTGAGCTTTTCTACCTACTCTTCCCGATATTTGAATTAATGATTCTTTAGTAAAATTTTTATGCCCTGCATCAAATACCAGTACATCTAAATAATCAAAAGTAACACCTCTTTCTAATATAGTTGTAGTTATCAATATATCCGTTTTATAATTATAAAATTTCTGTATTTTTCCTTCTCTATTGCTATCTTCACTATAAACATAATCTACCCGAATATCTTCTTTTATATTTTCATCTAAATACGTTTTTAAATTTTGACACATGGCTATTACCGGAACAAAAATTAATAATCTACGTTGTTTTTTCATTACACTTAGAATATACTTCTTTAATATTTCTGACTTTCTCTCAAATAGAAATACCTTACCACTCTCTTTTTTTATATTTGGTACCGGCAATAAATATCCATGATATCTAATAGGAATTTTTATTATTTCATCTACAAAATTCTTAATTTTTTTCGATGGTGTTGCCGATAAATATACTAGTACCCCGTTGTCTACTAAACTGGATAATGCACCTTCTTCTAAACATTCATCCCCTGCATAAGGAAAAGCATCTACTTCATCAATAATTACAATATCGAAGTATTTATAATATTTTATTAGCTGATGAGTTGTCATAATGTAAAAATTAGAATCTACATATCTTTTTTCATCCCCATGTAATACATTAATGTCTAATGCCTCAAAATCCTTACAAAATCTATTCTTTAATTCTTTCACAACATCTTTTCTTGGAATGGTCATACATATTCTTTTATTGGACATAATAGCATCATGAACTAGTTCATAGACAATTTCTGTTTTTCCAGCTCCACAAACCGCCCAAACTAAAGTGTCTTTATTTTTCTTGCTATTATCTACCACTATGCTGCTTGCTTCTTTTTGAATACCACTAAGGTTAGTCCGTGGCTTTTCTATTCTTTTACTATTTAATGTTGGAATATTTATCTGAAATCTAGGTAAATAATTATCTATTCTTCCAAATTTTAGACATCTCATACAGTAAACTATTTTTTTATCTTCACTTTTATAACTATAAAACAATTTACTATTAGTATTCCCACATCTTAAACAATAATAATTTTTCTTTTGATTTAAAACACCAAACAGTTTATTAATATATGGGTTATAATCTAAATAATGAATTTTAATTTTTAGCCTTAGCAAATCTGAAATAGAAAGAAGCAGTCCATTATACTTTTTCAAAAATTCTAAATTAGAATCATCTAAAGTATAGACTGCTCCCGTAGCTATATCATTATGTATTTCCTCAAAATCACTATTTCTTTTTCCAAATTTTAAATAGTCATCATATATATTTTTGTAACATTCTAATTTTTTATCATCGTCAATATTACAATAATAAACACAATACAATGCCTCTATAAATTCACAATACTCCTCAAAAAACATAACTTATTCCCTAAAACTTTCAGTTTAATTTTCTTATTTTTCCTCTATTATTTTGCCCTTATAATGTTCAAAAAATAAAATTTCCAACACTAATTCCAATACAGCAATATTAATAAACATCTAAAACAATAATATCCCAGTATAGTTGATAATAAATATGTAACATTATCTCCTATAATTCCTGTTTTTAATATTCTAAAAAATAACTAATCCCTAATACTATTACCTTTAATTTTATTTTAACAAAAAGATATTTACAAAGCAAATATATATATATTTTTCAAAAAATTACTTTTTAGTTTTTTACTGTTGCTAACGTTCTCAAATAATGTTATAATAAATATATAAAATAAGGGGAATCCCCTATAAAGTAGACAGTCTACTTTATGAAAGGAGTGCTTTAAAATGTTAAGATATCAAGTACGAGGAGAAAATTTAGAAATTACTCAACCAATTAGAGAATATGTTGAAAATAAAGTTTCTAAATTAGAAAAATACTTTGCTGACAGTTTAGAAGCAAACGTTTACGCTAATGCTAAAGTATACAAAAATAATAAGAAAAAAATCGAAATCACAGTACCTTTAAAAGGTGTTACTCTTCGAGCAGAAGAAACAAATGAAGACTTGTATGCTGCAGTAGATTTAGCTGTTGACAAACTAGAACGCCAAATGAGAAAACACAAAACAAAAATCAATAGAAAAGGTCGTGAAAAAGGATTTGTTGATGAAAATCTTCTTACTAACGAATTAGAAGAAGCAGAAGAAGCAACTGTTAACCTTGGTAAAGTAAAACAACTTAAAGTTGATGTTATGACTAGAGAAGAAGCTGTTTTCCAAATGGAGCTTTTAGGTCATGATTTCTTCGCATTTTTAGATGATAAAACTGGAGAAGTTTCTATCGTTTACAAACGCCGTGACACAGGCTACGGAGTTCTAGAAATTTCTAAATAATTTTAAAAGCTTGAACTTTGCAACCACATTCCGGATGTGGTTGCTTTTTTTCTATAACTTTATATTTTCTAGGAAATATTATAAAATATAAGTAGATATAATAAATTTTAGGAGGTTCTTATGACTAAAAAAGTTGCTTTATTTATTGAAAATGGTAGTGAAGAATTAGAGCTTATCGCCCCACTAGACGTAATGCGTCGTGCAAATCTTGAAGTTGATGTTATCTCAGCAAACAATGAAGATTTTATTACAAGTGCACATAATGTTAAGATAATAGCAGATAAGAAAATTGAAGAAATAAACAATATACTAGATTATGATGCAATAGTAATTCCTGGAGGTATGCCTGGAAGTACTTTACTTCGTGATAATAAAAAAATTATTGAATTTTATCAAACAATGTATAATTCTGGAAAATTAGTTGCTGCTATCTGCGCAGCTCCTATAGTACTTAGCGCTGCTGGTATAACTGATGATAAAGAAGTAACTTCTTATCCTGGATTCGATAAAGAAATAAATTGTAAATCTTACAACTCTGAAAAAGCAGTTGTAGTAGACAAAAATGTAATTACTGCACAAGGGCCTGCTGTAGCTATTTTATTTGGTTATGAAATAGTAAATTACTTATTACAGAGCAACACTGCAGATGATATTAAAAAAACTATGTTAGTGCCAGTTTTAAAAAATAATCTTTAATAAATTTAATCATAGCTCATTCTCTAAAAAACCACTAAGTAAAATTTTACTTAGTGGTCTTTTTTATTATTTTGTCATTTCTTCTAATTCTTTCATCGCTGCTACAACTACTTCTGGAGTACATACATCAACAGCTAATTTGAATGATTCTTTTTCACTAGCAGCAAATTCTGCAATTTTTTGCATTTTAGCTTCAACATCTTCTACTACATTTACACATGCTAAGTTATAAGCAAGGTCATTTTCTTTATAAAACGGAACTAATTTTTCTACTTCTTCTTTTTTACCTTCCGCTAATAATTGCACTAAAATACCATAAGAAACTTTTGTTCCGTGTAATACACTATGAGTTTCTTCAACTAATGTCATACCATTATGTACAGCATGCGCCCCTGCCATACGTCCGTAGTGAACTGCGAAGCATCCTACACATCCTGAAATTGCAAATACAGTATCTACAGAATTTTTAAAGCTTTCTGTCACTTCTTTTTTATCTAAAGCCTCTAAAGCACCATTAGCATCTCGTAATAAAACGTCACGAGTAATTTTCGCTGCTTCTAGCCCCATTCTTACTAATGGATCGTTATATTTATTATTTCTTTCTACTAGTACTACTGCTTCATACCATTTAGCAAGTGTATCACCAATACCTGCTACAAAATATTCTTTTGGAGATTCTAATAATAAATCTAAATCTACTACACATGCATATGCCGTACGTTTAAAGTAAGCTACTTCTCTGAAAGTTTTATCTGGATGATAAACAGCAGCTACCGGTGCATATGGAGCACATGTTGCAATTACAGTCGGTACAGTAATATATTCTTTATTTAATACACTAGCTACACCTTTAGCCGTATCAATAACACGACCTCCACCTACTCCAAGTACTACATCAACATCTTGTCCATATTCTTCTGCAATACGTTGCATATCCTCATATGATGATGTTCCATCATACTTCGCTACTCTAAATTCTCTATTACCTTTATAAAACTTTTTAAATGCAGCATATGATTTTTCCCCAGTAACAATTAAAGGAGTTTTAAAACCTTCTAATCTGCTATCAAGCGCCGATAGCGCTCCACTTCCTGAAATATATTCACTAACCCCTGGTCTTGATACATTTGCTAATTCAAACATTTAACATCGCTCCTTTATTGTTGAAAATTTTTTAACTAATTACGATTATAACATTTCCGACAATTAAAATCAATAGTTAGTTAAAATAAAATCGTTTTCTGACAATTTAATTATCTATAAAAAAATTAGTTACTAGATTTACTCTTTCCTTAGTATTCTTGTAACTAATTTTATAATATTTATCTAGGATAAAATATAGTTCCTTCTCTTTTCGTCTCACCTTTTGTTATTGATTCAACTATAGTACTTGCTTTTTCTAAAGCAACTATTTTTCCATCTAACTTTTCAATCAAAATCTTTCTTCCTTTATACGGACTATATAAACTTGCTTCAATACTCTCTATTCTTAAATAATAATTCAAATCAAAGTTATTTTCGTTTAACATATTTTTTATTTGTTCTAGGTTATCTTCATTATAATCAACGTACTCAAATAACTTTCTATTAAGCAATCTATCCGCCAAATCAGCAGCTATTTTATCAGCTTTTTCTTGAATTAGAGTACAGCAGTAAAGCAACGAATTTTCATCTAATCTAAAGTATTCTTCTACCGTCACTTCTGATTTTTCTAAAAATGGAACTAAAACTTTCATATCAGAAAAATAATCTTTATTCACTCTAAAAATATCATTTAATCTCTTGAATAACTGAATAAACACTGTTTCATAACTTCTCGCTACAGGATGATAGTACACTTGCCAGTACATTTGGTATCGAGCCATAATATAATCTTCTACACTATGAATACCTGTGTATTTAACTACTAAATGCTTTTTGTCGTCATCCACTTTTCTTACTCGCATAGTTCTTAAAATTCTCTCAAGGTCGAATTGACCATAACTTGTTGCTGTAAAATATGAATCACGCAGTAAATAATCCATTCTATCAGCATCTAGCTGTCCTGAAACAATTTGATTTAATATATCATTTTTATGAGTGTGTTGAATAATCGCTACTATATCATGCGGTAAATTTTTAGAAACTTTACTTAACACCTCATTAAGCTCCGTATTTCCTAAAATTATCTTTACTGTATAATCTTCATGACTATGATTTGTTACATGTTCAAACGCATGAGAAAATGGTCCATGTCCTACATCATGTAATAATCCAGCGAGCATTACAGATACTCTATCATATTCACTTAATTCATTGTTTAACGACTTAATTTCTGTAACCATCCTCCTTACTATTTCGTACACACCTAAAGAATGCGAAAAGCGTGAGTGCTCTGCTGTTGGATATACCTGAAAATCTCCACCTAATTGACGGATACGTCTTAATCTTTGAAATTCTTTACTATCTATACATTGCCATACTACTTCATAATTAATATGAATATAGCTATGAACAGGATCTTTTAAAACTTTTGTTTCATCTAATTTTCTAAATTCCATCTTTTTTCCTCTATATAAAATATGTTAAATATTTACTCTTTCCCTTTTATTATAACAGAGGCAAAAAAAAAGACAAGCCTAAGCTCATCTTTTTCATTATTAATCTTATTTTTCGTCTACAACGTATGGTAAAAGCGCCATGTGTCTAGCTCTTTTAATTGCTGTAGTTAACATTCTTTGATACTTAGCTGAAGTACCAGTTACACGACGTGGTAAGATTTTCCCACGCTCAGAAATGAATTTTTTAAGTAATTCTACGTCTTTGTAATCGATTGATTCGATGTTATTTTTAGTGAAATAACATACTTTTTTACGACGACGCATGTTGTTACGACGATTGTTATTTACTGCCATTGTGCATGTCCTCCTATGTAATTTTAGTCTTCTTTAAACGGATTTACTACATCCTGCATGAAGTCATCATCTAAATTACTTGGGAAGTTTTCCCCAAAATCAGAGAATGATGAACTGTCATTAATAAAATCTTGCATAGCTGAATTAGCTTGCCCTTGGTTTTGATTAGTATTGTTAAAATAATTTTGATTATTATTAAACGAAGGTTGTGATTGAGGTTGATTAAAGCTCATAGAGTCAAAACCATTGTTTTGTCTATTTGAACTAGATTTAGATTCAAGGAATTGGATTCTGTCAGCCACTACTTCAGTAACATAAACTGTGTTTCCATCTTTACCTTGATAATTTCTAGTTTGAATTCTACCTTCTACACCAATTAAACTACCACGTCCTAAAAAACGAGCCATATTTTCTGCTTGTTTTCTAAAAGCAACGCAGCCAATAAAATCAGCTTGTCTTTGACCACTTTGGTCTGCAAATGTTCTATTTACAGCAACTGTAAAATAAACCATTGGTATATTTGAACTAGAATATCTTAGTTCTGGATCTTTTGTTAATCTTCCTACTAATACTACGTTATTAATCATAGTAAATCACCCCTTATTTTTCTAATCTAACTACCATGTGACGGATGATATCATCGCTAATTTTTGCTAAACGATCGAATTCTTTTGTAGACGCATCTGTTTCTGAAGTTAATTCTACTACATAGTAGTAAGCATCACTGAAGTCTTCGATTTCATAAGCTAGGCGTTTTTTACCTAAATCTTTAACTTCTACTGCTTCTGCACCTTCTGAAAGAATATTTACGAATCTCTCAACCACAGCTTTTTTAGCTTCTTCTTCAATACGTGGTTGAACAGCAAACATTACTTCATATTTTCTCATGTGTGTGTTACCTCCTTTTGGTCTTTGCGACTCTCTATTTTTCAAGAGAGTAAGGAGTAATAAAATTACTCTAGCGAATATTATATCAAGTATAGAGATAAAAATCAATAGATATCCTTGATTTTATTAATATTTTTCAAAAGATTTTCATCATAACTTTACTATTCATAAAATACAGTAATTACCTCATCTTTCATTACTAAAGCTACACTTTTTAACTTAATTGTTTCTATTATAAATATAATAAATCCGGAGCGCTTTTTACACACCCCGGATTAATATATATATATATTAAAAGTATATTAGTAATATATCTTTAAATTATTTATCTTCCTCATATGGTTTCTTATCAAATCCATGCCATGCAGCTTCCATAATTCCTTCTAAGTCTTTAAGAAGAGCTAGACGAGGGTTAGCTGGTGTACATTGGTCTTCATAAGAATCTAATGCAAGAGTTTTTAGCGATGCTTTGAATTTATCGTAGTCTACACCGTGATCTTTGAAGCTCATTGGAGTTCCAACACGTTTACCAAGTTCAAATACCGCTTTTGCATAAGAATCTACAGCTTCTTCAGGTGTATCAGCTTTAAGCCCTAGCATACGAGCGATGTCTTGGAATCTTTCATCAGCTTGATAGTGTTCATACTTAGGCCATAGAGATACTTTACCTGGGCGAGTACCGTTATATTTAATTACATACGGTAATAATGTAGCGTTTGTTTCACCGTGGACTGTATGGAATTTACCACCAATTTTGTGTGCCATTGAGTGACAGATTCCTAAGAATGCGTTAGCAAACGCCATACCAGCTAAACATGAAGCATTGTGCATTTTTTCACGAGCATCTTTATCAAATTCTTTAACAGATTTTTCTAAGTTTTCGAATACTAATTTAATTGCACGAAGAGCGAGTCCGTCAGTATAGTCGTTAGCAAGAATAGAAGTATATGCCTCAGTAGCGTGAGTTAGTACGTCCATTCCTGTAGCGGCAGTCGGTCTAGCTGGTACTGTTTGAACTAATACCGGGTCAACGATTGCTACATGTGGAGTAATAGCATAGTCAGCTAACGGATATTTTTTATCATTTTCTTTATCAGAGATAACAGCAAAAGGAGTTACTTCACTTCCTGTACCTGAAGTTGTTGGCACAGCGATGAATTTAGCTTTATTTCCTAAGTGAGGGAATTTAACTGTACGTTTTCTGATATCCGCAAATTTTTGAACTAACTCTTTGAAGTCTGCATCCGGTCTTTCGTAGAATAACCACATAATTTTAGCAGCGTCCATTGGAGAACCACCACCAAGCGCAACTATAGCATTTGGTTTAAATGTATTCATAATTTCTAATCCGCGTTTTACTGTTGTTATATCTGGGTTAGGTTCTACACCTGCAAATACTTCATAAGAAACTTTATTTTTACGACGGTTTAGTTGGTCAATAATACGTCCTGCAAATCCAAGTTTAACCATAGATTCATCAGTTACGATCATCACTCTCTCTAAACCCTCCATTTCACTTAAGTATCTAATTGCGTTTGGCTCAAAATATACTTTTGGCGGTATTTTAAACCATTGCATATTATTATTTCTACGACCGATAAGTTTGATATTTAATAAGTTAATAGCATTTACGTTACCAGAAACTGAGTTACGTCCATAGCTACCACATCCAAGAGTTAATGAAGGTATAAATGCATTATATACATCTCCAATACCACCAAATGTAGATGGAGAATTCCAAACTACACGGCAAGCACGAACTACTTTACCGAATTGTTCAGCAACTTCTTCATCTCTAGTATGGATAGCAGCTGTGTGACCTAATCCATTAAATTCTACCATTTGACGAGATTTTTCAATACCATCTTCTGTACTAGTAGATTTTAATACAGCTAGCACTGGAGATAATTTTTCACGAGTAAGAGGTTCATTGACTCCAACTTCTTTACATTCTGCAGCTAAGATTACTGTTCCTTTAGGCACTTCAAATCCAGCAAGCTTAGCAATTTCAGGAGCTGATTTACCTACGATAACAGAATTTAATTTAGCTTCTGCGCAGTTTTTAGAGTTCGCTTCTGCTCCAAATAGTAAGTTTTCTAATTGTGCTTTTTCTTTTTTATTTACAAAATGCACTCTGTGAGATTTCATAATTTTTACAAAATCAGTATATAATTCTTTATCTACAATAGCAGCTTGCTCACTCGCACAAATCATACCATTGTCAAAAGCTTTACTTAATACAATATCGTTAACTGCTTGTTTAAGTTTTGCATCTTTGTGTACATAAGCAGGTACGTTACCAGCACCTACACCTAAAGCAGGTTTACCACAAGAGTATGCTGCACGAACCATCGCATTACCACCAGTAGCAAGAATTGTTGCAACTCCATCATGGTTCATTAATGCGTGAGTTCCTTCCATAGAAGGTTTTTCAATAAATTGCACACAGTTTTCAGGAGCCCCTGCTTTAATAGCTGCATCACGAACGATACGAGCTGCCTGTTTAGAACATTCATTTGCAGATGGATGGAAACTGAAAATGATTGGATTACGAGTTTTTAAGCAAATCAATGATTTAAATACTGTAGTAGATGTTGGGTTCGTTGTCGGAACAACACCACAAACAACTCCTACTGGCTCAGCAATCGCTGTAATTCCATCAACATCATCTTTATCAATTATCCCTACAGTTTTTAAATCACGTAAATAGTTTACAATATATTCACAAGCATATAAGTTTTTAATCGCTTTATCTTCCACAATACCACGCCCAGTTTCTTCAACAGCCGCTACTGCTAAAGGACCATGCGCTTCAAGTGCAGCTACAGCTGCAGCTTGCACAATTGCATCAATCTTTTCTTGATCTTCAATTTGTTTGAATTCATCTAAAGCAACTAATGCTTTCGATACTAATGTGTTTACTTCTTCAACTGGATCAACAGTTGTAACTTTTTCTTTTGTCATAATTTTAACTCCTTTTTATTTAGTTACCTATATAATAATTATTGTTATAGAAAACTTTTTTATTTTATTACAACCGTATTTTAACATATATTACAAACATCGTAAATATATTGTTATATAACTGAATTTTATATTAAATATATATTTTTTCATTATATTTGAAAATAGGGAGAATTAACCAATAAAAATCTGAAACAGCGTTAATTCGTTTGTTATATAATTGAAATATGTTATTTAAACAATTAATTTATAATTATACCATAATATTTTAATATGTTGTTATATAACATAAAAAGGAAGATATGCATTTAACTTTACCTAAATATAATCCCATAAAAAATATTGTTTTAACTGATAATCGTTATCGTCTATATGCCCCTTCTCATTATGTTTTAAATTGCAAATTTAAGGGTTAACTTATTACATCACTATTACATCACTATGTAAACCAGAAATAAAATGATTATTTTTTCAATTTTGAAAAATTATTCTATTATAATATTTCACTGTTTATTTGTTTTTTATGAATTATAGACTTTTTTATAACTAAATTCTGTAAATTGGTAATCCTTTACCTAATTTCAAAAGATTATGTTATCACTTCTACATAAGTAATCATCAAACATTTATTGATTTTGCGTAACATTAGTTTTAAATGATGATAATTAATAGGTATTATCATTTACAAGAAAATTTTATTCTAATTTGATTTTATTATTTATACAAATATAATTAAGATATCTAAACTATTTTTCCTGTTATATAATTACTTGTATTATAGCAGTCGATAAAATATTACTATTCATTTTAGCATTAACTTTCTCTCAATTTGAACTGTATTTACTAAAATTAAGAAGAATATTCAGATAAAATTACAGTTGTTTTTTTTTGCCTATGATTTTATATATTTTCACTAATTTTCTATGCTTCTGATATCGTTTTATTATTTATTTTCACTATGCTACACTATCTGTAAATGGTAGTCGACACCAAAATAAAAACTAAAGTTTCAACTTTAATCTTTAAAAAATTATCTAAATTTTATAGATAGTTTTTACAAATAACAAACATAATAAAATATATAAATTATCGGGAGGCATTTATTATGGCGAAAGAAAAAGTTACAACTGTTGATCCAGTTGAAGAAGTAAACAATCTTGTTAGTAAAGCATTAGTGGCTTTAGATAAATTTAAAGAAATTGAGTGTCAAGAAAAAATTGATAAAATCGTTCATGCAGCCGCAGTTGCAGCATTAGATCAACATGGACCTCTTGCAATCGCTGCTGTTGAAGAAACAGGACGTGGTTTAGTAGAAGATAAAGCAATTAAAAACTTATTCGCTTGTGAATATATTACAAACAACTTACGCGATCTAAAAACAGTAGGTATTGTTGATAAAGATGAATCAGATGGTTTAACTACAATTGCTGAACCTGTTGGTGTTGTTTGTGGTATCGTACCAACAACTAACCCTACATCTACTACAGTATTTAAATCATTAATCTGCTTAAAAACTCGTAACCCAATTATCTTCAGCTTCCACCCTGCTGCAAACGAGTGCTCTAAACAAGCAGCTCGTATAGTTTACGAAGCAGCAGTTAAAGCTGGAGCTCCTGAAGGATGTATCCAATTCATTGAAAAACCATCGTTAGATGCAACAAATGCATTAATGAAACATGATGGAGTAGCTACAATTCTTGCTACTGGTGGTGGAGCAATGGTTAAAGCAGCATACTCTTGCGGTAAACCTGCTTTAGGTGTTGGACCTGGTAACGTACCTGCTTACGTACATAAAGATGCAAAACTTAAACAAGCAGTTAACGATATCGTACTAAGTAAAGCTTTCGATAACGGTATGATTTGTGCCAGTGAACAAGCAGCTATCGTTGATACTGAACACTACAAAGAGTTCATCGAATTAATGAAAAAACACCATGTATACTTCGTTAACAAAGAAGAAAAAGCTAAACTTGAAGAATTAGTATTTGGAGCAAAAGCTAACTCTAAAAACTGTGCTGGCGCTAAATTAAATGCTGACGTAGTTGGTAAATCAGCTGAGCACATTGCTGAACTTGCTGGATTCAAAGTTCCTAAAGGAACAATTATCTTAGCTGCTGAAGTTAAAGAAGTAGGAGAAAACGAACCTCTTACTCGTGAAAAACTATCTCCAGTTATCGCAGTAATTAAATCTCTAAGCACTGAAGATGGTATTGAAAAATCTCGTCAAATGGTTGAATTTAATGGTTTAGGCCACAGTGCTGCTGTACATACTCAAGACGAAGAGGTTGCTGAACAATTTGGTAAAGTAGTTCCTGCTTGCCGTATCTTATGGAACACTCCAGCTACATTCGGTGGTATCGGGGATGTATATAACTCACTTATCCCATCACTAACTCTTGGATGTGGTAGCTACGGAGGAAACTCAGTATCTGGAAACATCGGAGCTGTAAACCTACTTAACTATAAAATTATTGGGCGTAGAAACAACAACTTACAATGGTATAAAATTCCCCCAAAAGTATACTTTGAGCCAAACGCAATTAGATACTTAAGTGAAATGGAGGGTTTAGAGAGAGTGATGATCGTAACTGATGAGTCTATGGTTAAACTTGGATTCGCTCAGCGCATCATTGACCAATTAAACCGCCGTAAAAATAAAGTTGCTTACGAAGTATTCGCTGGAGTAGAACCTAACCCAGACATTACGACAGTAAAACGTGGATTAGAAATTATGAATTCATTCAAACCAAATGCTATCGTATCTCTAGGTGGTGGATCAGCAATCGACGCTGGTAAAATCATGTGGTTATTCTACGAAAGACCAGACGCAGACTTCAAAGAATTAATTCAAAAATTCTCTGACATCAGAAAACGTACTGTAAAATACCCTCACTTAGGAAACAAAGCTAAATTTATCGCTGTTGCTACAACTTCTGGTACAGGTAGTGAGGTTACACCATTCGCAGTTATCTCTGATAAAGAACATGATAAAAAATATCCACTAGCTGACTATGCTTTAACACCAAACGTTGCTATCGTTGACCCTAACTTAGTAATGACAGTACCAGCTAGACCAACTGCTGCTACTGGTATGGACGTGTTAACTCACGCTACTGAAGCATACACTTCTATCTTAGCAAATGACTACACAGATGGTATCGCACTTCAAGCAATTAAGATTGTATTTGAAAACTTAGAAAAATCTGTTAAAGAATTCGACAGAGATGCTCGTGAAAAAATGCATAACGCATCTTGCTTAGCTGGTATGGCATTCTCTAACGCATTCTTAGGTATCTGTCACTCAATGGCACACAAAATTGGTGGTAAATTCCACACAATTCACGGTGAAACAAACGCTACATTACTTCCATACGTAATCAAATACAATGGTACACAACCAGGTAAATTATCAATCTGGCCTAAATATGAACACTACAAAGGAGCAGAAAAATTCCAAGATATCGCTCGTAT
Organism: uncultured Gemella sp.; assembly: GCA_963544045.1. Taxonomy (GTDB): domain Bacteria; phylum Bacillota; class Bacilli; order Staphylococcales; family Gemellaceae; genus Gemella. Next base: position 14,030 of record CAUUEM010000017.1, read on the forward strand.
GTTAGGACTTAAAGCTGATACTCCTGAAGAAGCAGTAGATTCTTACGCACAAGCAGTATTCGAACTTGGTAAACGTGTAGGAACTCCAATGAGCTTCAAAGATCACGGTGTAGATTACGATAAATTCAAAGATGCACTAAAAACTCTTTCATTAGATGCATACGAAGATCAATGTACACCAGCTAACCCTCGTCTAGCTCTTCTTAAAGACTTAGAAGGAATTATGGAAGCTGCATGGCATGGATTTGACAAGAAAAAATACGAAGAAAATAAATAGTATTTGAAGATTTATCATTAATATTTGCTGTTTACTTCTTAACCCCCGCCCTTAAATTAGGGTGGGGGTTTTTATTTATATTCTATCTCTTGTAAAATACTCATACATATCTTCTCTAAGAGGTGTTTGTATTTTATAATAAAACTGAATTACAGTATCTCCGCTTCTTTCTCTATGGACCAGCTTTGGTTCACCTACGGTTTTCATCTCACCTAAAAAGTAGAAAATCCTTGCTCCATCTTTATCTTCTTTATTCTTTCTCATAAATAAATAGATTTTTGTATCATCATTATAAAAGTACTCACACTCTTTAGATTCTAAATTACGTCGAGGTTTAGACATTGATGTAAAACCATTATCCGGTAAAAATCCATGCGTATAATCTCTATTAAATGAATTTTCATCAATATCATAATTTATAAATACTGGCAGAGTTTTCGTTCTCTCATCATATTTATAACCACCTATCGCAAGCGGAACGTAGTTTATTCCCCATGAGAATAACTTACAAATATCTTCAAAGCTATATTTTTCATATAAAACAAAGTTAGTATCTCTATATAGACGATCTTTATAATACTTATTGTATCTATAGATTCCATACTCAACTAATTCAATTAGCAGTTCTCTGAAAGCTTCAGACTGCAGTTCCTTTTCAAATTCTTTTGATATTTTTAGTGTATTACTATTCTCATCTAAAAATATACAATTACTAAATTTCTTTTTAGTAACACTACTAGTTACAAAATTATTCGTCAGTATTTTTTTACTAACTTCTAGTTCATAATCAGCTATAAACTTATTGTATTCAGCCAACATAATGTCTTTGAACTTTCCTTCAATATTCTTCGTATCACCCGTAAGAAGTAAACTTAGAATTTGTAACTCTTCTATTTTTTTACTAAGTATTAAATTGGTAGATACAAAGTTCAACATATTTTCTGCCGTTTTTGATAATTGACCTTTGTATTTAAATTGACGCTCCTTCTTAGTAAGGAAAGTATAATAGCTTCCTGCTACTTCAAAGATTTTCTTAATATCTAATGCATCATAATTTTCAAAATCATAGTATGTTGGAATTCTACCTAGTTTGTTTTTTAATTTACTATACTCTGTAGCGACAAAAATCCATGTGTTTAGCTTAACATTATCTATAGCACTGTATATTCTTTGTTTCGAAATTTCATCAAAATGAATAGTAGACGTTCCCGGTAGATACCTTGTTCCTTGCGATAAAAATTTTCTAACTGTATCTTTATCATAACTATTATCTCCAGATAAAGCTACTGGAATTAGAAAGTTATTTTTATAGTTTGCGATAAAATCTATAATAACAACGAAGACTTTATCTTTACTTTTTCTAAGCCCTCGACCAAGTTGTTGAATAAATACTATAGCACTTTGTGTCGGACGTAACATTACTACTTGATTAACTTCTGGTATATCTACACCTTCGTTAAAAATATCAACGGTAAAAATATAATCAAGAACATCACCAGAATCAGCTACTAATCTTTCGACTTCTCTCTCACGGATTTCTTGACTATCTTCACCTGTTAGACTAGTAGTTTTAAAACCTCTTTTATTGAATTCATCACTTAGTGCTTTTGCCTCTTGTTTAGAAGAACAAAAGACAAGTCCTTTAACTCTATTACCTGAATATCCATAATAGTTTATTCTATCGATAATATGGTTAACTCGTTTATCCGAATATAACTTAGAAAAATCACTAAGTTCATCTATAGGTTGTCCATCGATTTCTAAATCACTAATACCAAAATAGTGAAACGGACATAATAAGTCATTTTCCATAGCTTCTTTTAGACGAACTTCATAAACAATATTGTTATTAAATAATTCATAAATATTAAAACTATCTGTTCTATCAGGACTAGCTGTCATACCAAGGTAAAAAGTAGGTTTAAAATAATCCATTACCCTCAAGTAACTTTCGGCACCTGCCCTGTGCACTTCATCAATAATAATTTCATCAAAATAGGTTTTAGAAAAACTTTGATAAACTTCTTGCTTAGATATAGTTTGAATCGTCGCAAAAATAAAATCTGCTTCAGTATTTTTATTATGTCCCGTTAAAAGCCCATACGAACGACTATCACCAAAAATTAGTTTAAAAGTTTCCAGAGCTTGTCTTGCTATTTGTTCACGATGCACTATAA
>CAUUEM010000018.1:0-16100 GCA_963544045.1 uncultured Gemella sp.
ACAATGAATGTTTATCTTGAATTGTTTGTTTATTATTCTTATTTATTCTATCAACTAATTCTAACTGTTGTTTGGCAGTTAAAAATGGCACTAAATTAGATGCTTGCAGAACAAAACCAATATCATTAAAGCGTAGTTTAGCTCTTTCTTTTTCTGATAAGTTTGTATAATCTTTTCCATTAATAATTATTTGTCCTTTAGACGGAGTTTGTAATCCTCCAGCTAAAGTTAAGAAAGTTGATTTACCTGAACCTGACGGACCAATTATCGCAATAAATTGTCCCTGTTCTATTTTAAAATTTGTTTCTTTTAATGCTTCTATTTCATTATTTCCATCTTGGTATGACTTAGTAACATTTTTAAATTCTAATATATTCATATGACACCTACCCTATTGCTTTTAATGGATCAATTTTTCTAATAGCTAAAACTGAGAATAGAGTTCCCACTAAAGAAAAAACGATTAAACTAACGAAGATAATGCTGTAATAAAGTCCATTACCTAAAAATGGTACTGCTGGTGGTAAAACAAGTGAAGTTAACCATGTACCTAACAGTCCCAAAATACTTCCTATAAGCGAAAGTATGAATGTTTGAGATAAGACAGCCGAACCTATAGTTTTATTTGAAATACCTTGAGCTTTCATAATTCCAAAAATAGGTGTTTTCTGAATAGTAAGTACATACATGAAAATTCCTATAATAATAGCTGAAATAACTATTAAGAATCCTATCATTAAACCAAAAGTTAAGATTTGAGCACTATATCCAGGTAGTTCATTAATAAAGTCATCTACACTTACTTTTTGAAATACTGAACTATCATAATCTTTTAACTCACCTTTTACTACAAAAGCATTAATCATAGGATTATCAGTAACTTTATTCGCTCCATATTTTAAAGTTTGAAAATCATTAATATTTATATATATAACTGGAGCAACATTAAATCTAGATTTTTCTGTATAACCTACTATTTTTAATTCAGTATCAGAATTTGCTGTTTTAATAGTATCTCCAATAGCAAAGCCTTCTTTTTCAGATAAACTCTTTTCAATCACTACTTCATTTTCTGCTTCAAAACTTCTTCCCTCTATTATCGGTGGAATCAAGAAACTTCCACTATTCACTCCAAAAATACTAATCTTCTGTTTAACATCATCATTTGAATTCTTTTCAGTCTTAGCAACTGTAACCATTTGACTAAATGGCTCAACATTATCCGCAGATAACGATGATTTATCCGATAATTTAAGATTTGATAAAGCTAAAGTTCTATTAGCCTCTGAAGAAAGTAATACTGTATCTGCCTTCCAATGATCAATAGAAGATCTATTCTGATCAATCAATCCAAAAGCCAATCCAGATAAGAAAAACATCAAATAAGAAACTAGTGTAAGTAAGCCAACAATAAGACTATACCTAAGCTTTGCGTCTTTTATTTCATTAATAGCTAAAAACATTTTTCCTCCTAAAATTTTATTATTTATATTTGTGCCCATAAATTGCTAATACATAGCATATATAATATAAGTTTTAAAGTCAAATTATTAAACTATAAAAGGTAGTAATTATTACTTCTACTCCTTTAAAAATGATCTTCTTTTTTTATTATTACTATAAATAAAAAAAGCCTTTCAAATAATTTGAAAGACTCTCTTATCCTAACAATTTATCACCTAAATTTCTTACTATTGATTTTAATGTTATTTTCTATCTTACTTCTTGTTAATCCAATCGTTAATTAATTTAGCTATTTCTCTAGGTTTCTGTGTATAAAGTTCATGGCCGCAGTTTTCTAACATTGTAATATCAAAGTTTGACGGTAGTTGACTAAGTGCTTCTTTTCTCCACTCCGGTTCTTCTTTATAAACTGGCGCAATAAATAATACATCTTTAGAATCTAGATTTGCATCATATGGTTTTATTACTCGTCTTAAGCGAAGTAAATTAAGTATCTTATCCAGATCTAAATTCAACTCAAACTCTTTTGTTTTACTATTATAACGATATGAATTTCTTACCGCTTCTTCCAGATTTTTTGACCAATAGCTAGACTGAGTTTTTTCACTAGCTATAACTTCTTCTATGTCAGTAAAAACTTGTTGTTTAAAATAATCCTTAGTATCTTTTAGTTCAGCATCTATAGGCATAATTTCGTCTAGATTTAAATAACCTCCATCTAATAGAACAAGTTTAGTTATTTGTGAAAACTGTGACGCTAGATAACGGGCTAAATCTCCTCCTAATGAATGACCAATTAAATAAACCTCTTCTAAATCTTTTATTTCATTTTTAAACCAGTTTAGTAAATCTTCCTCATTTTGCAAATTTTCTATATATGGGTTTAAAAATAATACTTTTTCATCAAGTTCTTCAATAAAATCTTTAACGTAGTAACAGTTACTACCTAATCCACCTATAAAAAATGTTTTTGTTTTTTGATTCATTACTACTTTCATCTCCTTAAAACACTAAGATAAATATATACTCAATATTTTCTATATACTTATTTAAACTCATATATTATAGACCTTTAATTTTTAACCAAAGTATCTAAGCAGCATTATAAACATAGTGATTATTATAAATAAACTAAGTATAAGCCCAAATATCGCTAAAACCATTTTAAACGGTGAGTTATATTTACGTACTTGAATAGATATATCTAATGGTTCTCGGACTCTTTCATCACATCCATAAGAGATAATATACTCTCCTGCCGGAGCCTCAAATAAATATCGTTCTTCTCTGTGACTTCTTAAGCCTGATACTGTTGTTTGAAGATTACTTTCATTTAGAGGTAATTTTTCTCCAGTATATCGATTTGTTACACTTATTCCTAAATCTCTAGTTTTTGTTTTACCAAAAATCGTAGTTATTAACCTAATAGAGTAATTTACCTTTAACCATATAGAATATTTTCCGTATTCACTTATTGTAAAAGTTGTTTCTTTTTCATTACTAGGTAATTCACAAATCGATTTATTTATTATAATTTTCACAATCGTTTTTATACAAAATAATAATAACAATACGCTAATTGCTATTAATGCATAATATAAATTAATCACACTATTCTCCTTAATTTTAAGTTATTCAAATACAAATAATTACTGTAAATTATTAAATTCTAATAATAATATTATAAACTATTTACTTTATATGAACAATAAGGAAATAGAATTACGATAAAGAGTATATTAGATTCAAAATAATTCCACGAACCAAACTATCTTGATTCGTGGATTTAATTATTTTATTCTATTATTTCTTTCTATAGCTTTATTTGACAGTATTATTGCTAATACAATAACTACTACTTTACAAAGATATGATACATATGTATTCCCACTTTCGAATAACTGTGAACACACATTAATTAAAGAGTGAGTCATTGCACATATCCAAAGGTTATTTGTTATATTATAAAGTGTCGATAATAAAAAACTATTAGTTAATAATCCTACTAAAAACGGAATTACACTTACTTGTGCTAAGGAACCATCTATATAGAAAAATAGAAAATGCCAAGTTCCCCAAGCTATAAATGTTAATACTGTAGAGGTAATATAACTTAGTCGTTCTTGTAATAATGGTTGAAATAAATATCTCCATCCTATTTCTTCTAAACCTCCAAAAGCTATATGTTTAACAAACATTATTATTGGAATATACCAAAGTGTTATGGTTACATTCCCTCCAAATAGAACATATAAAAAATTTAGAGAAAGGAAGAATATAACTAAAAGATAATTTTTATAACTTTGCTTCACTCTAAAGAAATCTGATATGACTTTTTTAAAGTCTGTCTTCTTATATTTTATAGCTACGATAGTTCCCCATTGAGCTGATGATATCCCTCCAATTACAATCGCTAGGATACCAATAGTTGTTGTGTAGTCTACGGTAGTTCCACTTTGACGTAAAAAGAAAACCACAATACACACAAGTGCTATTTGACCTAAAGTACCTAGTAAATATAACTTAAGCGCGTTACTTCTTAATGAATTCATCCTTATCTCCTAACTTTATATTGTAATTCACTAACATATAGTTTAATTACTAATTAACTTATCTTTTTTCCACTTTTTATAAATAACAAAGACAATAACAAATGATAAAATTTGCCATATTAGTATTCTAACTATCTGCATATTATCGACTTCATTATTAGAAACAACATGAAGTAAATTTGAAATAACATTATTAAATAGATGGTCTCCTAATCCAATCCATAATGATCCTGTCATTCTATACAATAAAGACCACTTTATACTCATCATACCTGCTAATATCACATAACCAATTCCCATTACTAAAAGATTTGATATTGATGATTTACCTTCTATAAAATCTCTAAAAGGCATAACTAAATGCCAAATACCAAATAGGAATGCTATTAAAAATAATGACGTATTATAAGAAATATCTTCTAATATTTTTGTAAATAGACCACGAAAGATTCCTTCTTCCATCCAAACATTGATAATATTAAAAATAATACATAGAAAAATAAAAATTATACCTGTTTGCTGATTCATCTCATTATTTAAAGAAAATCCAGTTGCATAAAACGATAATTTAAAACTATGATTCATATTGTATAAGATAAGACCTTCTATTTCATATGCAAAAACACAACATATAAACCCAAATAACAGACCTTTTCCAATACCAGAAAATACATCTTTAGTATTAAAGCCGATGTCTCTCCATTTTAATTTTGCATAATAAAGTATTGCCCATAATAAAATTATTCCAAATACCTTATGTAAAAAATTTTCAGATAAAATTGATTCGTCTGTTCTAATTACGAAGTATTCTATTACTCTCGCAACTAAGCAAATAGTAAAAATTATAAAACAGTTTAATATAGGTTTCTTTTTTAATGAATACATTACACTCTCCTATTTTTCATAAGAGTCTCTACTCTTTTCATATAATTATTAAATCTATTATAACACATAAAATCATATAATGGGTTATTTATATTGAAGTATAAACGTGATATAATAAAAGTAAATAGAGATATTTAATATACATTTAAACAATTAGGAAATTATAAAAAAGGGAGTTCAATTGTCTCTATAGATAATTGATGATTTAAAGTCTACAATAATGTAGGGAAAGAAATTAAAGGTGACGTATTATGTCAAAACAAGATTCAAAAAATCAACAAAAATTTATGTCATTTATGTTTAGGGGAAAAGAGATATTTAAACCATTAAATACAGGTTATATAGATGAAAAAGTAAGCTGTATTAGAGAATATGTCGCAAATATTTACTTTTATACAAAAGATGGTTATACAATCATGATTGATGCTGGATACAACTACGATAGACTGGCAGAAAAAATGAATTGGCTTGATATCAATCCAAAATGTATAAATGAAATACTTATTACACATCAAGATACCGATCACGTTGGTGCTATTGAAATAGATAGCGATAATTTATTTAAAGAATCAAAAATATATATTGGAAAAGTTGAAAATGAGTATTTAGAAGGAAGAAAACGACGTAAAGTTTATTGGGGTCTATATAAACTACCTCAAGTAAATATAGTAAACGAAAAAACTTTAATTGATGATGGCGAAGTATTCTATATTAAAAATATTAAGATAGAAGCCTTTCTAGTTCCAGGACATACATGGGGACATCTCGTCTATTTGATTGATGATACATATTTATTTACAGGTGATACCATTTGGTTTGGAGCAGATGGTGGCTATGCATTTTTAAATACTCTTGCTGAAGATAGAAAGTTACAATGTAAATCATTAAAAAGATTAGAAGAAATACTAAGAAAGAGAAATCTTAACTTAAAAATTATTACTGGCCATACTGGTTGGACAGATGACTTTAATTTTGCTTTTGCTCATATAGATGAAGTTTGTAATACATTAAAAAGAAAACCTAAAGTACATGATCCTAAAGCACCGTATGATGGTTTCGATGAAAATGACGATACAAAAGAAAAAGCAAGAAATGGATTTCTAGAAAAGTGTTATCAAGCTAAGTTATAAAAACAAAAAGCAGAGAAAAGTTTTATTATCTCTGCTTTTTTGTGTGTATTTATATTTCCTACTTCTTATGAATTAACATTCCTATAGTCATTCCAACCATCGTTCCTAGAGACATTCCTATTGATGCACCCATACCTGATTTACTATCATATAAAGTTCCTATTAAAGTACCTATAGACATACCAATAACCAAACCTAAGAGTATATAATCACCTTTATAACGCTTAGTTTTATCCCTCGATATTTTTATCATCCTTACAATCTTAACTATTATAAGCAATATACAAATTACAAATAATAGTAATATTGGCCAAACCGTTGATAGAAAACTCATTTTATTCACTCTCCAATTCTAAATTATTTATCTTTATTCTAAAGCTCTATCTATTATAAAATTCATAATATAAATAAAATCACTATATATCAAGCTATTTTTTATTACCTATAAATTTACTAGCTAACTTATACACCTGATTGATTTCTTTACTTTCCAGATTCCAATTTTCCAATTCAATTTTAATTAAATCTGGGAATTTTTTACTTATATCCCTCAAAGCATTACCTACAGATTTCCTTACATATTCACTAGAGTCATCTTTCAAGTTAGCAATTCGTCTAATAGCTTCATTTGGATTTTCTTTAAAATATGGTCTACTTGTCCAAATTCTTAAACCTTCTACTACTGCTCTTCTTGTATTTGGATTATTACTACCCAACCATTCATCAATAACCGGAAGCGCCTTTTCATACTCTATTTTTTTACAAAATTCATCAAAAGCCTTTGCTAATACTTCTTGTACTCTCCAATTACTATCTTTAGAAACCTCATCTTTCATATATGTTAGTATATCTTTATCTTCTGATAAATATCCAAAAAGAAATACACCATACATCCTTACTTGATAAACATCTGATTTAAATGATAAAAATGCTAATCTCTTAATATAATTTTTATCATTAGCTTTATAATCAGCTATAGCTCTTTTTTCCTCTTCTTTAAAACCATGTTCAAACAAAGATAATTCTTTTTCTAGACTTTTAATATAGTCTTCCATATAAACTCACCTCACTAAAAAATTTAACTTTTATATTATTATGTCAAATCTTTTTTATTAGCTATTATATCTTTTATAATATCATACACCCTCTACTTTTTCTATCCAAAATTAGTAATCTTTTCGCTAAAAAAGACGACAGTCTTCACTCTCGTCTTTTCTATCAATTATGTATTTTTTATAACTATAACCTAGAGGAATTATATCTAAATCAATCCTGCATCTTTTAGGATTTCTTCAATATATGTTCCCTTGATTTTTTTCAATACACGTTTACTAATTACTTTGGCAAAGAAAGGTAGTTTAACTTCTTCAAGTTTTTTACCATCCATTAGGCGATTAGTTGATTTAGTCATTACACGTAAATCATATGCAGAATTAAATACTTCAGGCACACCTCTATCAACATCTAGTAATGTGTATACTGCTTCCATAGCTGTACGAACAGAATATTCTGTAGTGAAGACAGTGTCACGTGGTGTTTCAGAGAAGTTACCTATAAATGCTAAGTTTTTAGAGCCTTCTGGAATAACTAATGGTCTATCACCATCATGTCTTGGCATAAAGTAACTTGTTATATAAGGCATATAACATGGAACTGTACTACAACCTTTGCTTGCAAATTCGTGAATAAATTGTTCAGGAACACCAATATGGTAAAGCCATTCTTCTGCGATTTCAATACCTGTACAAGCTTCTATTGGTTTTTTAATATAGTTACCAGAAATATTTGAATATAATCCGTAAATCCAAACTACTAATTCATCTTTTGATTGAGATTTAAAGTGTGGTTGACGGTTAAGTGTAAAGCTCAGCATCCAATTTGAGTCTCGTGCTGTTACTATACCACCAGTTACTACTTTACCTGCATAAGGGTCACGTTTACAAATTTTTTCTATATATTCTGCGACTCTTTTATCTGTTACAGTTGTTGTAGCTGAAACAAACCAGCTTTGATCAGGAAGATTTTCACAAAATACTTCTGGACGTCCAAAACGTTCATCTTGCTTAGCTAAGTTTTTCCAAAGTTGCCAAGCTCCACCTAGTTCTTTGCTGACAGGTGCTGAAGTATCATTGTTACCATATGTTGTAGATGCAGTGATACTACCATTTGTAACGAATACTAGGTCATCTTCTGTTAACTCTCTAACAACAGGTTCCCCGTTTACTTCTAAGATTAAATGTTTAGCTACTAAATCTTTTCCTTGTTTTTCAACTTTAATATCTTTAACTACAGTATTGTACTCAAAAGTTACACCATGATCTTCTAAATATTTAACTAATGGTAGAACTAATGACTCATATTGATTATATTTAGTGAATTTAAGTGCTGATAAATCAGGAAGACCTTTAATATGATGAATAAATCTCAACATATATCTACGCATTTCCGCAACTGAGTGCCATTTTTCAAAAGCAAACATTGTTGCCCAATAAGTCCAGAAATTAGACTCGAAAAATTCACTACTAAAGAAATCTGTTATTTTCATACCTTGAAGTTCTGATTCAGAAGTCAAATATAGTTTTACTAATTCTTGACTAGATTTATCAGATAATGCGAATAGTCCATCATCAGAAATTTGTTGTCCACGATTTTCAATAACACGACATTTTGAAAAGTTAGGATCTTCTTTATTTAGCCAGTAGAACTCATCTAAAACAGATGCGTCCTCTACCTCTAATGATGGTATAGATCTGAATAAATCCCAAAGACATTCAAAGTGATCTTCCATTTCACGACCACCACGAATAATAAATCCACGAGTTGGATTCATAATACCATCTAAGCTACCTCCAGCGATAGGTAGTTCTTCAAGAATATGGATTCGTTCCCCTTTCATTTGTCCATCACGAACTAAAAAGGCTGCTGCTGCAAGAGAAGCTAGTCCAGAACCTACTAAGTAAGCCGATTTTTTATCAACTCCTGCTGGTTTTTTTGGTTTAGCAAATGCTTCATAATTTCCGTTTGAATAATACATAAAAACTCCTCCTAAAAAAAGTGTATACTAATATCTCTATTAATATACACCTTCTATATCTATAATACAATTTACAATTTTTGACTTTTGCCTAACTATTTTACAAATTTATTTAATTGTAAAAGAGCTTAAACTTTATTTAAAGAAGAGAAATTATCTCACCCGACATGACATTTTCAATTCTTCCAACCAGTTCTTCAACACTTTCTGGCATTTGCTTTTCTATCCAATCTAATCCTACTCCAACCAAAGCATATGTATAAAAAGAATAAGAAAACTCTACTTGTTTAGCTTCTTCTTTTGTTACTTCGATTTTTTTGAACACCTGATTACTTAGAAATAGTTCAATCTCCTGTCTTAGTACTTTTTCTAAAAATCCTTTTCCAAAAGAGCGATAGGTATTTAAGACAAAAACATGATTTTCTGAGATATATTGGAAAATTGATGTTAGAGCATCTTGCCATTTATCATAGATTTTCCCTTTTTCGATTGGAGTCACTACCTCTTTAAGATATATCCACTCTACTAAATCATAGATGTCTTTAAAATTATTATAAAATGTTTGACGACTAACATCACAAGCTTGAGTTAAATCATTTATTGTTATTTTTGACAATGACTTCTTTTCTGCCATATCTTTTAAAGTTGATGCCAGTACTCTTTTTACTACTATAGTCATACCTAATCACTCCCTTTCATTTATTCTCTAAATCTTATATTATTATTTTCTCATAAAGTACACTATTTTCTCAACCAATAAAATGCTTCTTTTAATTTTTCCGTACCATTTTCTAAAATTATCTTCCCATGAGAGAAAACAATTTTATCTGGTTTCCAGCTTTCAATCTTTGAATAGCTATCTTTAGCTTGTTTTTTAAAGATGAATGATGATCGTAAATCTCTTGATGTTCGAAACTTAGGATACTTATTATCTCCAAGCTTAAATACAAATTTATATAATAATGGTAATTTATTTACTTCTATACTTTCTATTAAGTCCGTTAATATTAAGGTTGAGCTCTTTTTATGAAAGAAGACCATCTCTTCCATAGCTATACTTCCTCTAAAGGGAGTAAAAAATATCTCCTCTGACCAAGAAGTTTTTGAAATATTATCTAGTGATACAAAATTTTCTCTTCCATCAATTTTAAGTTTGGTACTTACTCCTTTTGCTAACCAAACTTTTGCATCTGGATAATGTTTATACCAGTCTAATACATAACTATAGTGATATTTATTAGGAGCAACTATATGCTCAATTTCTCCTAGTTCTTTTATTTTATCGTCTAATCCCTTATCAAAAGCTATTGGTGAATGAATCCATAATTTGTTGTTATCTAGTTTAACTATTGTCATCCTTGTTGTAAAAGGAACTTTAAAAAGTTTAAAACTCATATGTATTTCATTTCCATCAACAATCCAAATATTCTCACCAATTTGTTTTAACTCATTAATAGGAGAGTATAACTTCAACATTCCTTCCATAACATTCACCTTCTTCCAATTAAAATATTTCTAATTTTCTTCTAAAATCTTAGCTATTTTTTCAAACGTATTAGCATTTCTAATCGTTATTTTCTTATAGAAATCTTGCTTTATTAATTTTTTATGATACGTAGTTTTTAAATATTCTGATTCATCATATTTACCCCAAAATACTGCATGTTTTCCTACATGCACTACTTCATTATGAAATGTAGATTTATCTATAAAGTCAAGAATACTTGATTTATCAAAATTACATGAAAAGAATAGAACGTCTTTTCTTGCCATTTCTTCCTTCCACCAATCTGGTAAGTCAGCTTTTTCTTCTAAATATTCTTCTTTTGTGATTAAAGCAAATGGAATCAAAAAATCATAATTAGTTTCTAATAAACTATTTATCTTTACGATACACTCTTCATGATTTTCTAGACTACTAAAGAACAAGTTTCCACTATTTATATATGAACTAACATCTTCAAAACCTATACTTAACAATTGTTCTTTTAGTTCACTCATAGATACCTTATTCTTACCACCTACATTTATACCACGTAATAAAAGTACATATTTCATATAATTTATCCTTTACAAATTCTAATTTAGTTAAACAAATAATTTATCTACAATTTTACATCAAAATACATAACTTATTTTATACCTACAGTAGCCCTTTATTGTTATATCAGAATTTATTTCTTCTTATCTCTTTTCTAATATTATATCATCTTTAATCATCTTTTTATAATTCTAAATAGATATTCTTTAAATTTGATAAGAAATTATAACTTATATTTTCTATCTTTATACATAAAATTAAAAGAAGAGTTTTTAAATAAATAAACTAAATGTAATTAGCTAATGAGGTTGTAAAATAGTAAACTCAAACAATTTAATAAGTATTAAAATGTAAATAATAGAGATTTGTTAAGTATTATTTATTTTTTTAAAAAAAATTATAATTTCATGCTTGACATGGAACGCGTTCCAGCATCTATAATGATTTTTGAAGAAAGAGAGGTAATTTATATGAATATCAAACGAATTTTTTGCGACATGGATGGTACATTATTAAATAGTGAAGGACAGGTAAGCGAAAGAAATGCTACTTTAATACGAGAAGCAGAGATCCCTATAACTTTAGTATCTGCTAGAGCTCCAATGGAAATGAAGGATGCAATAAATGCTCTTCAACTTAAAGGTATTCAAGTTGCTTTTAATGGAGGATTAATTTATAGATTAGGTGATAATAATAAGATCATACCTATTCATACACAAATTATTAAAAAAAATACAGTAAGTAAATTGCTGAAAGGAATACGTCAGCATTTCCCTCAAGTTAGTTTATCTTATTATGACCTAAATAACTGGTATTGTGATAAAATAGATGAAGGAATCCGATATGAACATAATTTAACTCAACAAACTCCAACATTTATTCATAATGAGGAGCAGTTTTTAGAAGACAAGATAAATATTTTTAAAATAATGATGATTACTTTCGATGAAGCAAATATGAGAGAATTAGAAAAATATCTTCAAAGTATGGACTTACCAGAAATCACTATTCAACGTTCAAGTAAAGCGTATCTTGAAATTACACATGCCTTAGCTAAAAAATCTAAAGGGATTGCTTACATACTTCGAAAAGATGAGTTGTTAAGAGAAGAAACTGCTGCATTTGGAGATGGACATAATGATTTGCCTATGCTTGAAATGGTAGGTTACCCTATTGTTATGGATAATGCATTTGATGACATTAAAGCAATAGCATACAAAATAACTAAGTCTAATGATGAAGATGGTGTAGGATATGGGATTCAAAAATTCTTAAAAGGAGCTTTATAATGACAAGTATTAGTGATATAGCTAAAAAGGCAGGTGTTTCTAAATCAACAGTTTCCCGTGTTATCAATCATCATCCACATGTATCTGAAGAGACACGACAAAAAGTTATGGCGCTTATCAATGAATTAGATTATATACCAAACCAATTAGCGAGGGATTTAAGTCGAGGAAAAACACAAAAGATAGGTGTCGTAATTCCACACACATTCCACCCTTATTTCACACAATTAATAAATGGTCTTCTAGATGCTGCTAAAACTACCGACTATCAACTTGTTATGATGCCTTCAGATTATAACCAAGAATTGGAACTTTCCTACCTGAAGCAGCTCAAAACGGAAGCTATTGATGCTTTAATATTCACTTCAAGAGCAGTAAATCTTGATATTATTAAATCTTATGCAAAATATGGACGAATAGTACTTTGTGAAAAATTGCAGGAACATAATCTCCTTTCCTCTGCTTATCTTGACCGCTATTCTTCATTTTTAGATGTTTTTTCTAATATGAAAGCACGAGGATTGGAGCATTTAGTTTTATTATTTTCAAGAAGCAATGAATCATCGGCTACATATCGATCTGCCTTATCAGCTTATCATGCTGTATACGGTCAACAATCAGCCCCATATAAAGTATTTGGCAATATTCATAACTTTAGTGATGGTCTAAATTTATCATATCAACTAATAAAGGATGAAAGTATAGACAGTATATTAGCTACAAGTGATGAAGTTGCGGCAGGAGTAATAAAAGGATATGAAGAAAGTAGAAAAAAATGTCCCTATATTGTTGGGCAGGAATGCTTATTAGTTGGGAAACTTTTGAAACTTCCAACAATAAACCACAAATCTTATTATTTAGGAAAGTTAGCTTTTAAACAAGCTTTATCTGAAACAATTAGTCAAGAAGTTTTGTTCTCTGAGTTTTTATCTCGAGAAAATTAGTCATTTTAAAATAATAGTAAAAAGTTTCCAACTAAACCTAATTGGGAACTTTTTATATTTAATAATTTATTTTCTACTTAAAAAGTTTTTTCTACTTAACGTTCAAGAAGAGTTACTGCTTCAATATAAAACGAGTGAATACTAAGTATATCAAATAAACCTGTCTGTATATGGAAACATATCTATAAACCATTATTTAGATTTCAACCCTTACGGAAAATAAAACGTTCTATTCTCCTAAAGTATGTTCTAAAACATTATAGTTTAACACATAGTGTAGCTATATAGTCATTTCCATAACGTGATAATCTATGTCTTTTGTCACACGATTCATAAAAATCTATCATAGCAAGACCATTTTTAAGTTGTCCTCTAATCTGAGTTTCTAAGGTATGGCTAAATTCATATCCATATTCTGGATTTATGGTTATCTTGCCTTCCTCTTCAAGCTCTTTTGAATTAAAAGGTATTGAAAACTTTAAAAGTAATTCCTCATCAGGTTTGTCCCATACAATGTCAGCATCATACATGTATATCCAAGGATTCATAAATCCGACCATTAACAATCCACCCTTTTTCAATACGCGAGCGGCTTCTTTATATATGTTTTCTAAATCTTCTACATATACATTTGAAACTGGATTAAAAATAATATCAAAAGTTTCATTTTCAAATGGAAATGGTTTTGTCATATCGCCTTGAACTGTGTTGATTTTTAAGCCTTCTCTTTTAGCAACCATATCATCTTTTTGTAATTGTGATTTAGAAAAATCCATTATGGTTACATCATAACCTTTTATAGCAAAAACTGGTCCCTGCTGTCCACCACCACAAGCTAAACCTAATAGCTTTTTTCCATTTGCTTTTTCAAACCATTCTTTTGGAACTTTTTTCCCAACAGTTAATGCAACAGAAATTGGATTATTTCTAGCTTCTTCTAATTCTTCATGTGTCAATGGCTCAGTATAGTCATTTTTCACATTATTCCATCTATCTTCATTTAGTTTTATATAATTGTTCATCTTATAATCTCCCGCTATTTTTATTTTTTAGGTATAAGTTCGTTAAAAGTATCAGACAGATGTTTATTTACGATACTCCTCTACTTTATATCTATATTCATTAAGAAGTTCTTTTGAATAATTTTTTTCTTTCTTTGAGTCTCTAACTTCTTTCCAGAGGATAGCTGCAACTTTTAACTTGTTGGAATAATTATTGCTAGATTCATCTGCACAAAAATCTTTTAGAAATTGATTCCATTGACAAGCTGAATTATCATACTTGGCATAATCTGACTCTCCATAATATATTTTAATCATATCTTGGATTGTAAAATTTATATCATTATCCCTTTTTACTTTTCTCCATGCCGTTGCCATATCAGCATTAAATTTAAAAGGACTAACTCCTGTTAAAGCTGAAAAATAATCTCTAAATTTTTGGTTAAAAGAAAAATCGCAATTAAGTAACGGAGCCTCTAGAGTTATATCTTCAGATTGACTTTTCTTACCTTTACTCACGTATTTTTCTACTTTATTCCCCTTAAAATATTGTTCAATAATATAGTTTAATTCTTTCTTCGTACATCTATACTCTAATCCAAGAGACTTACATATTTGTGAAAGTTCTTCTCGATACCAATAATATTTGTTAAATTCTTCAAATGATTTTATATCTTTAAAACTAGGTCTTTCATCTATCAAACACTCACCTCCGCAACTCCAATTATATATTTCAGTCATAATCAACTTAATTTATTTTATTATACAATATTTCTTATATATCAAAGGTTTTTGTTTTCCCAAACTCTAAGATTAAGATAGTTATTAAGCACTACTGCATTGCAACTCCAACTTCTAATTTAATCTATTCTTTTTTCAAACCGAAACATTCCATCTGGAAATTGCTCATCAAATTCCTTAACATCCGCTTCTGGCTCATTTGGATCAGGATGAAATTTATTAAAAAATTCAACAATATGAAACCCGCATCTATTTACATAAAAATGTATATTACGCTGCTCAAAGTATGGTGTCATAGTCTCCCAAATTTTGACTTCTGAATGTAACTTTTCAATTTGACACCACGCAGCATATCCAACTCCCTTACCGTGAGCATCTGGGGAAATGAATAACAGGTCTAAACTTCCTTTTTCTCCATCAACTTTAATTACCGCACCACCAACTTTTTTCTCTTCAAGAATAATACGATAAGCTATTCCGTGGTCAATGGACTGTTTGATGGTCTCTTGTGAAATGATTTGACCATCTTCTTCAAAATGGTTATCTCTACAACCAAACTCCTCCAAAGCCCCGTAGTTAAAAGCTTCTTGATTATCCAAAATAAACTGCTCTCGGTCATCTTCTTCCATCAAACATAACTGTATATCTTTTTTCATTTCAACACACCTACAACTTTCAATTTGTCTTTATTTAAAAATAAATCTCATTATATAATTCCATAAACTCTTTAGAAAACTATGTGACAAGTTAATAATCAAATGCAGTGGCTAAGGTTTCACTCCTCATTCTACGAGTTCTATCCCAGAGTATAAAATATTTTTCTACTTCTCTAATTAGTTTATTCAAGAAGTGTTACCACTTCAACATGAAAACGAGTGAACACTAAGTATATCAAGTGAACCTGTCTTTATCTGGGAATATAACCACTAAACCATTTAACTATAGCATAAGGTTATCGTTAAATGGTATTACCTTGATAAACTGAGATTTTATTATTTCTTTTTCTTTGGTTTTGGTGC
>CAUUEM010000019.1:0-13751 GCA_963544045.1 uncultured Gemella sp.
TACCACTAACTCCTCCAGCCATAGCTGCAATGATTAAAGCTGGTTTCATTAAGATATATGGGAAGTAAATTTCGTGAATACCTCCGATGAAGTGGATAAGAACAGCACCTGGTGCTGATGCTTTTGCTGAACCTTTTCCAAAGAACATGTATGCTAATAAGATACCAAGCCCAACTCCAGGGTTAGCTTCTAATAGGTATAATACAGATTTACCTGTATTTAGTGCTTGTTCTGTTGCTATCGGAGTTAAAATACCATGGTTAATAGCATTGTTTAAGAATAAAATCTTAGCTGGTTCAATAAAGATGTTAGCTAATGGTAATAAGTGAGCATTAACGATAACATCAACTCCTGCACTTAAAATATTAGTAATAACTTTAACTACTGGTCCAATACCGTAGTATCCAATAACTGAAAGAATAAATCCTAAAATACCAAGTGAAAAGTTATTAACTAACATTTCTAAGCCAGTTTTAATTTTTGGTTGAACTGCTTTATCAAATTTTTTCATTAAGTATGCTGCAATTGGTCCCATAACCATTGCACCTAGGAACATAGGTGTTCCACCTATACCTTTTTCTGTAAATGTAGTTGTACCTACAATTACACCCATAGTAGCTATTGCTGCTACTACTCCACCACGTTCTTCGTGAATATTTTTACCTGCTGAATAAGCAATTAATAATGGTAGTAGGAAGAATATCATTGGTCCAACTAATGTTGCAAGTTGTGCATTCGGTGTAAATCCTTTCTCAATAAAGAATGCAGTAATAATTCCCCAAGCGATAAATGCACCGATATTTGGCATTACCATACCTGATAGTGCAGTACCTACTTTTTGAACTAAAACTTTTAATCCGCTTTTATTTTCGCTCATAAGTATAAATCTCCTTTAAATTATTTTTCTTTTTAACTTATGAGTTAATTATATCGCTTTCTTTTTGACTAGACAATATCAAAAAAGGCGAAGTAGTTTTTGCCAAAATGAGGTTACCTAAACTTTGTCAAATTTTTTTTTAATAAACTAAATATATGGTATAATATATTTATTGGTTTTTATTTATTGAAAGGAATTATTAAATTATGAAAAACACGTCTTTTTTAGCTATCTTTGATACATTATTCATTATATCTTTAATTGGATTTTTATTAACAAAGAATTCTATAATTTTCTTTGTTTCACTCCCTTTTTATGTCGGAACTTCGTTTTCTCAATACTTTAAACAAAAAGCAAAATTAGATGTTTTTAACGATAAATTATTGAGACTATTGAAATTTGATATAACTATTTATGCAATTGGATTTATGACACTATACGTTGCAACATATTTAACGACTAATAATATTTATCTACCTTTTAATATTAAATACTTTTTTGGTATTGCTTTAGCTTTATTTTTTATTGCTTTACTAATTAGTATCAAACGTAAAAGATTAGCACAAGATTTATTAATTGAAAAATATAGAAAAAAATAAAAAAAATCGGCTCATTAACGAGCTGATTTTTTTTTAGTCGGTGTTCTAAAATATTTGTCAAATGCCTCTTCTATATCTGTAACAGCAACCACTGACAACAATACTACTATTAATATAAACATAATTAGAATAATAAAAGATCGCGATTCAATGTAATTTAAATAAGTGATTAGTGGTAAACTTGAATAAAAACCAATAGTCACGCTTTTAACAATAATCGCTATAACTACTGTACAAAGTATTAAAACTAAAAATAAGTTAAGTGATAATGCTGCCATTGTCCCAAAAAATGTTGCGACTCCTTTTCCTCCTTTAAACTTAAAGAACACTGGTTTTATATGACCTAAGATTACTAAAAATATACATATATATATAACTCTTGAATCGACATTTAATATTTTTAATAGAATAACAATTAAAAATCCTTTAAAGAAATCTACCGCTAATACAAAGACAAATGATCTTGTACCTAAAACACGACCTGCATTTCTAGCCCCCACATTCCCAGAGCCTACAGTAGACAAATCTTCTTTGTAGATTTTTTCCAACAACTTACCACCCATTATATTACCCAATAAATAAGCTATAATACAATAAATAATACTAGTTATCATAATTTTTCTCCTTTCTCCTTATAAACTTATCTTTTGCTACTTTTACACCTTCACCTAAAAACATTAAACAACCTATAGAAAATGGAACAACATAGTATACTAACCTATAGATTATAATAGTTGCTCCTATTACCTCTTTATCGATACCTAGATTCATTAGACCAATTAATACTAACGCATCAAAAGTTCCCATTCCTCCTGGAATCATAGATAATAATCCCACTATAGATGCAACTATTATTACACCCATTATTTGAAGCTCTTTATTAGCTACTACACTCCCGATATAAAAATAAAGGATTATTAGTATAATTAGAGCAGCAAATACCCATTCTAAAAATGAAATAATAGTAAGTTTTATGCTTAAATATCTATCACTACGTATACTCGGTTTTTTTAAATTAAAGAATAAGTATAATGGTAAAAATAACGACATTAATATTAAACAATAATAAAAAACTTTATTGTGCGCATATAAAGCTTGCCCAGGAAAAATATTCAACACTACACAAATGGACAGTAAACTTATACCTGATAGCATTGATACAAGTATCATACCTATAGCTGTAGCCAAACTTTTACCATTTTTTGTATACGGTCTGTACATGTAATATCGTAAACCCGCACCTATAAATCCACCAAAACCTAATACCATATTAAGTGTATTAGTCATAAAACTAATCTTAAATATACGAAACGAGGGCATATTCTTTGTTAAATTAATAGCTTTCAAAACAAAATAATCATATAAACACAATATTGTTATACCAAGTAAACCACAAAATATAACAAAGAAAAATTTAACATTACCTAATTGTAATGTTAACTGATATACTTTTTTAAAATCTAAACTAGTAATTTCGTTTTTAAAATAGGAAAAAATCAAATAAAATATTAGTAATCCTATACCGGTTTGAAATATGTTTTTCAAATAGTTAAAGGATTTTTTACCATTAAAATTTTTCATTCTTTTTTTCCTTATATATTATTTTTCTACTTTATAATACCATTTTATAATAATTTTTTCAATATAATTATTCTAAACACTGTCCTATTGATATTTTCATTAATCAATATACTTATGTAATCTAAATTAATAACTATCAAATAATTATAGCTATTTTTTCACAAATAACCATATTTTCATAGTTATTGTACATTAAATGTCTCTATTCATTATAAAAATACAACAGCAAAGAAAAGCACATACTTCCCTTTGCTGATTTATTATTATTAAAGTTTTTTTATTAACTCTGTTGTTAGTATAGATGAATTTATCGCTGCAATTTTTAGAAATTCATCAAATGTAACTCGAGTACCTTCTTCTGCTTTATCACTGACACTACGACAAACTATAAACTTAGTTTCAAATTGATAACAAGTTTGAGCTATAGCAGCTGCTTCCATTTCTACCACTTGCATAGTAGGGAATTTAGATAGAATATTATTTTTAAGCTCTTTATCAGAAATAAATGAGTCTGATGTTCCTACTAAACCAAAATGAATATTGTGATTTGGTAAATCTATCTCAGCAGCTAATTTTTGTAACTTTTCATCACTCTTATACGCTGCCGGCATCTGTGGAACTTGACCTAATTCATAACCAAATTCTGTCGCATCAACGTCAAAGTGACGTACCTCTGTAGCCACAATCATATCTCCTATCTCCATATTCCCTTGTAATGCTCCACAAGTTCCTATATTAATAACATATTCTGGCTTATAGTGATCTAATAAAAGAGTTGTCGCTATTGCTGCATTTACCTTTCCAGGGAAACTTAACATTAGAACAATATCACGTTGTTCATAAATTCCTTCATAAAAAGTTACATGAGCTATTTTTCTTTCTTTAAGGTTTTCAATTTTTTCCTTTATAATAGCAACTTCTTCTGGCATTGCACCTATTAAAGCTATCATAATATTATTCTACCTCTAAAACTTTTATTTCCATAGAATCTTCTGGGCCAGTCGGTAGAGATACTTTAGCTACATCTCCTACTTCTTTTCCTAACAATGCTTGAGCTACAGGACTTTCATTTGAAATTTTGTATTCAAATGGATTAGCTTCTGCACTACCTACAATTTTATATGTTTCTTTCGGTCCATTTGGTAATTCTTGATAAGTTACTGTATTACCAAGGCGAATAGCACTTGATTTTTCATCTAATTCAATGATTACTGCATATCGAATCATTTGTTCCATTTCAAGAATTCTTTGCTCGATAAATCCTTGTTCATCTTTTGCTGCATCATACTCAGAGTTCTCAGATAAGTCCCCAAAACTACGTGCTATTTTGATTTTTTCAATAACTTCTGGACGTTTAACTTTTTTATAATGTTCTAATTCTTCTACAAGTTGATCATAACCTTCTTGGGTCATTTGATATTCTAATTTTTCTTCTAAAGCCATAGTGATACTCCTTTTTTTTTCTACTCTCTATTATATCTTTTTTTTTACTATTTTGCTAGTAGTGATTTAATTTTTGTTATTAAAATGTCTACTGCTATATCATTATAACCACCATCAGGAACAATTATATCTGCATATTGTTTAGTTGGTTTAATGTATTTTTCATGCATAGGTCTAACCGACACAAGATATTGATTAATAACAGATTCTACCGTTCTTCCTCGTTCATTAATATCACGTAATAAACGCCTTAATATACGTAAATCACTAGGTGTATCAACAAAGATTTTTATATCCATTAATTCACGTAATTTTTCTGAATGTAACCCAAACATACCTTCAATAATAATTACATCTTTAGGTTCTTGATGTTTTTTTTCAGAACTACGTGTATGGTTTACATAATCATATACAGGTAAATCCACTGATTTTCCCTCAATAAGTTCTGTTAAATGAGTATATAAAAGTTCATTATCAAAAGCACTTGGATGATCATAGTTTGTTTTCACTCTTTCGTCCATAGTCATATGACTTTGATCTTTATAATAATAATCTTGCTCGATTAACGCTACTTTATCAATTGTTAACTCATCAATAATTCTTTTAGTAACAGTAGTTTTTCCACTACCACTACCTCCAACAATACCAATAATTTTAGGCTTTTTAGTTGTCATTAGCGTCCCATTTCCTTTCTCATCATGTTACTCTTAAATACTCTAGAGTCCAATTTAGTTCTTATAATTTGAAGTGGATGTCTTGCTGCATCAAGTAATTCTCCATCTTCATCATAAATTTCTCCAATAACTTGTCTAAATGTATCAATTTCTGGTCCAAAGAATTCAACTTCTTGTCCTGTTTTAAAGAAATTACGTTGCTGTATTGTCGCAATACCTGTTTCTTCATCATAATGTAGAACTTGACCAACAAAATCATAATTAGTTTTCTTACTTCCCTCATTACCAAACATTTGTTCAGTATATTGAGGAATTTCATAGAAGAATGACATCGCTGTATCGCGGTTAGCACACTTATAAAGTTCTAATTTATATTCAGGTGTCATTTCAAAGTTATCAGGATCTGCGCAGTAATCATCAATTAATTTTCTATATACACTAGCTACTGTCGCAACATAGTGAATAGACTTCATACGTCCTTCTACTTTAAGTGAATCAATACCTAATTCTATAATTTCAGGTACAGCTTCTATTAACGTTAAATCTTTAGGACTCATTGCATAAGGGTTATCACCTTCATCAAATAATTTTGTATCTTCATCTGGACCTTCTTCATAAAGATCATAGTTCCAACGACATGATTGACAGCATCCTCCACGGTTACTATCTCTAGCTGTCATATAATTACTTAATGTACAACGACCTGAGTACGCTATACACATAGCACCGTGAACAAACATCTCTATTTCGACATCAGTTTTTTCACGTATTTCTTTTATTTCTTCATAACCAGTTTCACGTGCAAGAACAACACGGTGAACACCTTCACTTTCCCAATATTGCACTTCTTTGTAGTTTGAAATAGACTGTTGCGTACTAATATGTACTTCGACATTTGGAGCAACAGCTTTACATCTTTCAATAATAAACGGGTCCGCTACTATTATACCTCTGACCCCAGCTTCTTGAAGAGCAATTAAAAACTCATCTAGTCCTTCGAAGTTTTCATCGTGGGCAATTATATTTGCTGTTACATATATATCTGCCCCATATTTTTTAGCAAAGTCGCATCCTTCTTTAATTTCTTCTATTGTAAAGTTATCTGCATTACTACGAAGCCCAAATTCTTGTCCCCCAAGGAATACAGCATCTGCTCCATAATGAATTGCTATTTTTAATTTTTCTAAGTTTCCTGCAGGAAGTAAAAGTTCTGGTTTCTTTACAATAACTCTCTTCCCATCTCTAATTTCTGATATATTTGGTATCGCCATAAGTTTAAGTCACATTCAAGTATGACCTATCCTCCTTGTCATATAAATTTAGGTTTTTATAGGTAACCTCTACCTTTCTAATACATAGTTTTCTTATAGAAAAATCCTAAGTCAACTTCTCTATATTTTGGTTTGATTCTCTCTATATCATTATAGAAATCTTGTTTTTCATCTTCGTACGCTTCTTTATCTTCATAATAAAGATCTATAGCATCACGATAAATCGTTACTACTTCTGTTATATAATCTTCATCTTTTAGAACGCCGTCTATTTTGAACGCACTAACTCCTGCTTCAATTAAACGATCAAGCTCCTCGATTGCACAAATATCATTTGCACTCATTATATGTGTTCCATTTGAATCTTCAAAAATTGGATAACGTTCATTTCTGTCTTGACTATATAAGAATAACTTTTTAGAATTACTGTATTCTTCTATATAGCTTTCTTTTTTACTATACATAAAGTAATTATCAACTAACTTTCTTACAGATTGGAACATGCATAACATTCCTTGCACTTGAACTTCTATCTCATAATTACTTTTCCCTGCAATTTCTACAATTTCCTCAATTGTTAGTTCTTTTGAAAGGCATGTTCTATATGCTCCTCGTTTACCCCAGTAATTACATGAAAATGAATTTGTTGCTAATGTATGTGGATCCCATTGAAGTTTAAAATCTAACCCTTCTTCTCTTAAAATTGTAATAATTGTCGGCTCTCCAAAGATTAAAGCATCAACATCTAGTGTTGCTAAATAGCGAAGATAATCTACTAAATCATCAAGATGTTCATTGTGAAAAATCGCATTCACACTAACATATGCTTTTTTCCCAGCTTGGTGAATAACTTCTATCGCTTTTTTTAATTCATCTCTTTTAAATTCTCCAGCAAGTCGTAAACCATATTTTTCTTCACCAATTATGAAGCTATCAGCTCCAACATTAATAAGTTCATAAATATGTTCTACACTTTTTGGAGTTACTACTAACTCTACAGTCATTTTAAATCCTCTCGTTAATTAAATTTTATGAGAATAACTCTCTTTTTTCTTCATTAAAAATAAATTATGTCTTTCATGATAAAAAATTGTTGTTGCTGCAAGAACTCCTCTTTCTACTACTATATACTCAGTCTTATTTAACTTATTAGGTGAAGCATATGCTACCAAGTCTAAATCCTCATATTTTTCAGAGGATGCAGAACCACATCCAAATAACACAACTACAAATATCCAAAGAGTAGCAAACAATCCTATACCTAAAAGGATAAAATTACCAAATAATGAAGCTAAAGAATTACTACCAAAAGTGTTCATTATCCTTATGAGCACTTCCCATCCTTTTATAATAATTAATAATGCAGCTACATAATACAAATAGGGATAATATACAATTATTAATGCATACTCCGTACGAGCTTCTAATATAGAATTAATAATTAATAACACCAATAGAAAACTGAAATATATGATTAGAAAAATATTAAATTTTCTCATGGGTATATACTCCTCTATTTTCTAGTTGTAATTGCTATTCCGTCTCCAAATGGTAAAATAACACTTTCATATTTATCATGTTTTAATAACCACTCATTGTAGTTGTTTATTTTTCTTGAAAGTTGTTTTAAATCTCTACTATGTCTAATAATACTAGGATCTGCTACCATTCCTTTAAATAGAACATTATCAGTTAAGACTACAACATCTTCAGCAAAATATGGTTCATATAGTTCAAAAAACTTTCTACTTTGACTTTTTGCTCCATCAATAAAAACAATGTCGTATGGTGCATTTTTTATTACTTCATCTTGTAGTTCTAAAGCATCAGCATGAAGAAGTGTTATTTTATCAGTAAGATTTCGCTTTTCTACATTATTTTTAGCAATATTATACATCTCATCGTCACGTTCAATAGTAGTAACATTACATCCTATTGTCTCAGCAAGTTTAATAGATGTATATCCAATCGCTGTACCAATTTCCAATAGATTTTTTGCTTTTTTTATTTTTAACATTTGAATTAAAAATCTTATTCCTATTTTATCGATAATAGGCACTCTATTTTCTTCAGCAAATCTTTCTAATTCCAAATAAAATTCATCAAAATCTTCTAATAAATTTATAACATATAAATCATCTTTCGACTCTATTGCAACCATGTTTACCTCCATATTTATACATCATATTATGATAACATAAACTTTGTTATTAATGCAATTATAAAGGACAAAGAGAGTTGATAAAAATCAACTCTCTTGCGTAAAATCAATATTAATTATTTTTCTAATGCTTGAACTGCTGTGATTAAAGCAAGTTTTAATACGTCAGCTGTTGAACATCCACGAGATAAATCGTTAACAGGTGCATTTAGACCTTGTAAGATTGGACCAACTGCTTCAAATCCACCTAAACGTTCTGCAATTTTATATCCAATATTTCCTGCTTCTAAGCTTGGGAATATAAATACGTTAGCATCCCCTTGGATTTCTGAATTAGGAGCTTTTAATTTAGCTACTGGAGGTACGTATGCAGCATCAAATTGCATTTCCCCACCAACTGGTAATGTTGGAGCTTTTTCTCTAACTAATTTTGTTGCTTCAGCAACTTTTAATGTTTCTTCAGTTTTAGCTGATCCATAAGTTGAGAAACTTAACATTGCAACTTTTGGATTAATATTGAATGCTTTAGCTGTTTTAGCACTTTCTACTGCAATTTCAGCTAAACCTTGTGCATCGATAGTTGTATTAATAGCACAATCAGCAAAGATAAATCTTGAAGCATTACGAGACATGATGAATGCTCCACTTGTACGACTTACACCTGGTTTAGTTTTAATAATTTGTAATGCTGGACGAACTGTATCACCTGTAGAGTGAATTGCTCCAGATACTAAACCTTCTACTTCTCCCATGTATACTAACATAGTACCAAAATAGTTTACATCTTGTAATAATTCACGAGCTTTTTCTTCGTTAACTTTTCCAGCACGACGTTCTACGAATTTAGCTACCATTTCATCATATTTTTCATAGTTTTCGTGGTCTATAAATTCAATACCAGAAACGTTTAAGAATAGTGGTTGAGCAAGTTCTTCTACTTTTTCTTTTTTCCCTACTAATACTGGTTGAACATAATTAGTAGCACTTAGTTTAACAGCTGCTTCTAATACACGCTCGTCGTATGCTTCTGGAAATACAATGCGTACTTTTTTCCCTTCTAATTTTTCTTGAAGTTCTACAAATAAATCATTTGCCATCTTCATATCCTCCTAATTGTATATAATATCTTTAATATGTTTTATTGACTTTAATGTTACAGCATCTATAAAGCTGCCTTTTCCTAATGCAACATAACCCACAATTGTTCCTATATAAAATATAATTAATAACATGATTATATTGCGAATATAACGTAGTACTTTATTGTCTATTTTCATAGTCATTCCCTACTCTTCAATTCTTCTAACATCGGCTCCAAGTTTCCTCAATTTCTCTTCAATATCCACATATCCTCTATCAATATGATATATGTCTATTACCTTTGTATAACCCTTAGCCATAAGTCCAGCAATAATCAATGCTGCTCCAGATCGTAAATCTGTTGCCCTTACAGTAGTCCCCTCTAAATGAGCTGGCCCTTCTATCAATGAACTTCTTCCTTCAATTCTGATTTTAGCATTCATCCTTCTTAATTCTTCAACATGCATAAATCTGTTTTCAAAAACAGTTTCCGTTATTGTACTTGTTCCTTTACCTAAAAGTGTTAATACACACATTATTGATTGCATATCAGTTAAAAATCCTGGATGTGGTAATGTTTTTACGTCAACTGGTTTAAGAGTTTCTAAACTATTTCTTACTCTCATAGAATCTTC
Organism: uncultured Gemella sp.; assembly: GCA_963544045.1. Lineage (GTDB taxonomy): Bacteria > Bacillota > Bacilli > Staphylococcales > Gemellaceae > Gemella. The sequence continues at coordinate 10,322 of CAUUEM010000019.1, forward strand.
AAATACTTCAATTTCTATTCCCATCTCGCGCATTTTACTAACTAATGCAACATTATCCTTATATGGAGCTCCTTTAATTAATACATCACCTTTGGTTGCTGCAGCTGCAATCATATAAGTAGCCGCTTCTACCCTATCAGGCATTATAGTATATTCTGCTCCTACTAATTTTTCTACTCCTTCTATTTCTAAAACAGAAGTTCCTTTTCCAGAAATTTTTGCTCCCATTTTTATTAGGAAGTTAATCATATCTTCAATTTCTGGTTCTTGAGCAGCATTTACAATAGTTGTTTTTCCTTTTGCTAAACAACTAGCCATAATTACGTTTTGAGTTCCTCCAACACTCGGGAAATCAAAGAAGATAGTGTCACCCTCTAATTGTTTACTTGATCTAGCTTCAACAAATCCAGCATCTTGGATAATCTCAGCCCCTAAAATCTCAAAACCTTTTAAGTGTTGATCAATCGGTCTACTACCTATTGAACAACCTCCAGGCATTGCAACCTTAGCACTTCCTTCTCGCGCTAACATTGGCCCTAATACTAGGAACGAGGCACGCATTTTACTTACAAATTCAAATGATGCTTCTGTTACTAATGGATTTCTTGCATCCATCTCTAATGTATTTTCTTCTGGTTTATAATTTACTTTTACTCCTAATGATTCAAATAATAAACTAATTGTTTTAATATCTGAAAGCTTTGGAACATTATAAAACTTACTTGTACCCTCTGTTGCCAATAATCCAGCTGCTAATATCGGTAAAGCGGCATTTTTAGCACCAGAAACTTGTACTTCTCCTATTAAAGGTGTACCACCTTTAACCAAAATTTTTTCCAAGTCATTTCCTCCATATCTTAATTAACATTTAATATCATCTACTATAGTACCACAAATTAAAAAATAAATAAAGTTTGAATTTTTATTTTCAGTTCTTTTTTATCTCTACAACTAATCAAAGTTACACTTTAATAAATAGTTCATATTTATTAACATAAATTATCTAATTATCTTTTTTATAATTCATCAAAAAATGATAATTGAGCTTTTTCAGGAAGACCTTTTAAAGTCCCCATTTCTCTTAAATACTCGACTACTGTAGACGAAACACTTCCACGTTTAGAAAAGTCTTCTATCGATAAGAATGGTTTTTCTTTTCTAGCTTGAACAATTTTATTAGCAACATTATCCCCAAGTCCAGGAACAATTGAAAATGGAGGGATAAGTGTATTCCCATCAATAATGTAGTCATGACTTTCTGATTTTTCTAAATCTACTTTTGAAAATGCAAAACCACGTTCTAACATTTCATTAGCAATCTCATAACTTACAAGCGCATCTTTATCTTTAGTAGTTACTTCATTTTTATCTTTTATTTTAATTTCTTGAATTTTTGCCTTTAATGATTTCTCACCTTTTACTACGGTAATAATATCAAAGTCACTTGCCCTTACTGAATAATAAGCACAATAATAAGTTAAAGGCTGATGTACCTTAAACCATGCTATTCTTAGTGCCATAAGCACATAAGCACATGCGTGAGCTTTAGGGAACATATACTTAATTTTTTTACATGAGTCTATATACCATTCCGGTACATCATTATCTCTCATAGCCTTCTCAAAATCTTCTGTAAGACCTTTCCCTTTCCTTACACTTTCCATTATCTTAAACGATAATCCTTCCTCTAATCCAGCATGTATTAAGTAAACCATTATATCGTCACGACATCCAATTACATCTTTAAGCTCACATGTTCCACTTTTAATTAGTTCTTGAGCATTTCCTAACCACACATCTGTACCATGTGATAACCCTGAGATCTGAACTAACTCTGAATATGTAGTTGGTTTTGTATCATCTAACATTTGAATAACAAAGTTTGTCCCAAACTCTGGAATACCAAATGTTCCACTTGCAGAGTCTACTTGTTCTCTTGTAACACCTAATGCTTCAACAGTTGAGAATATACCCATCACTTCCGGATCTGATACATCGATTGTTTTTGGTTCAATACCAGATAAATCTTGAAGTTTTCTTATCATAGTTGGATCATCGTGTCCAAGTATATCAAACTTAAGAATATTATCGTGAATAGAATGGAAGTCAAAGTGAGTAGTTCTCCAAGGACTTGTTTCATCATCTGCAGGATATTGATATGGAGTAAAGTCAAAAATATCCATATCATTTGGCACTACTAGTATCCCTCCTGGGTGTTGACCAGTAGTTCTCCTAGAACCTTCGCATCCTGATGCTATTCTCTCAATATCTATACTTCTTTTTTCTATCTCATTCTTCTCATAATAATCTCTAGTAAATGAATAAGCAGTTTTTTCTGCTACTGTTGATATAGTCCCAGCACGATATACATAGTCTTCTCCAAAGATTTCTTTAGTGAAATTATGTGCTGTAGCTTGATATTCTCCTGAGAAGTTTAAATCTATATCGGGTACCTTATCTCCGTTAAATCCTAAGAAAGTTTCGAAAGGAATATCCTGACCATCTTTTATCATTTTCACATCACAGTGAGGACAATTTTTGTTAGGTAAGTCAAATCCTGATGCATATTCTGCATTTAAGAAAAATTCACTGTGCTTACATTTTGGACAAACATAGTGAGGAGCTAATGGATTAACCTCTGTTATCTCCATCATTGTAGCAACTAATGATGATCCAACAGACCCCCTAGATCCAACCAGATATCCATCATCTAGAGATTTCTTAACTAATTTATGTGAGATAAGATATACTACTGAAAATCCGTTACCAATAATAGAAGCGAGTTCTTTTTCTAATCTTTTTTCAACTATTTCAGGTAGTTTATCACCGTATATTTTATGCGCCATGCTATAGCTTAAATCACGTACTTCATCTGCAGCACCTTCTATATTCGGTGTATACAATTTATTTTTCAGTGGGACTACTAATTCAATTAAATCAGAAATTTTATGAGTATTATCAATAACTATTTCTTCACGAAGTTTTTCATCTAAAAATGAAAATTCATTTAACATTTCTTCTGTAGTTAGAAATGTTGACATTGGTTTAATGTCTCGAGCTCCAGGGTTACTTTTTACAGTTAATCGTAGTATTTGTCGATAGACATGTTGATATTCATCTAGGTAATAACAATCCCCTGTTGCTACAACTATCTTATCTTTTTTCTTAGCTATTTCTATTAATTTTTTTAATAATTCTTCTAACTCTGCTTCATCAGTTATGCGTTCACTTCTTATAAAGCTGTGATAGTGATTTTTAGGTTGTATCTCAATATAATCATAAAAATTGATTATTCCTTCTACCTTATCTTCTTTTGAATTTAGTAATTCTTCAAAAACCTCATTTTCACTATTTCCACTACCAATTAATAAATCTTCTCTATATTGCTCCAATAAACTTCTCGGAATAGTAGGTTTACCTGATGAAAGAT